>NZ_JAAHHU010000250.1:0-6958 GCF_010672095.1 Moorena sp. SIO3I6
AGCTTCCCCGCTCCCAAACTTATCTAGTTGAGACGATAATACCGTGCTCCTCACCAGACCACAGTAGTCACAAGGAACTTAAGGAACTTAAGAAACTTAGGGTTGCCTGTGACATTGGACAATTTAAGTAAGAACAAAGACTATGAATGGAACTTGGGAAGGTATCTTCCAAATTGTAGGAGTGGGTGTGCAGCCATCGGCACACCTGGTTTTAGCCCAGACAGGATCTCCCGCATTTCCCGCATTAAACCAAATTTTGGCAGATGGGGGAACCACCTTACTGAATGTGGTTAAAGCGATCGCAATCTTAGTCATTGGTCTTATCCTGGCTAAGATTGCTGCTGGTATTACCAAAGCAGTACTGAATCGCACCAATATTGACAACAACATTGCTCAGTGGGCTACTGGCGGCCAGTCAGGAACCCAGCCTCCTCCAATTGAGCAATGGTTATCCGGCGCGGTTTTCTGGATTATCATCGTTTTCACGGTAGTGGCGGTTCTAGAAACCCTCAAGCTAGATACGGTTTCCGGACCCCTGAATAGTTTTCTAGACACCATCCTTGGCTTCCTGCCCAGTGTCTTTGGTGCGGCGATTCTCTTGGGTGTTGCCTGGTTACTAGGAACTATCGTCAAGATGATAGTAGTCAGGACGCTCAATGCATTGAATATCGATCAGCGCTTGGGTGAGCAAGTCGGCGATGCTGGCACTAGTCAGTTCTCTCTGGCTCAAACCATTGGCAATGCCCTGTACTACTTAATCTTCCTACTGTTTCTGCCATCGGTATTAGAAACCCTAGGCTTACAGGGAACTCTCGATCCAGTACTAAGTATGCTGGGCGAGATTTGGGGGATTGTACCCAATATTGGCGCAGCCATCGCAATTGGTGCTATTGGTTGGTTTATTGCT
This sequence comes from Moorena sp. SIO3I6, assembly GCF_010672095.1. Lineage (NCBI taxonomy): Bacteria > Bacillati > Cyanobacteriota > Cyanophyceae > Coleofasciculales > Coleofasciculaceae > Moorena > Moorena sp. SIO3I6. The sequence continues at coordinate 908 of NZ_JAAHHU010000250.1, forward strand.
CAACTTGTACAACGTCTTGTCACTAGTTTCTTGACAGCAGCAGGTACAAATCAGCTCGGGGAGCGGTTTGGACTGAGTAGCTCTGGTGGTCGCTCCCTAGCAGGGATTATCGGTACGATTGTCTATGTCCTGATTTTGATTCCCGTTGCTACCGCTGCCCTTAATGCCTTGCAGATCCAGGCCATCTCTGGCCCTTCGATCGCAATGTTAAGCCAGGTTACTAATACCATCCCCAAACTATTTGCTGCGGCTGGTATTCTGGCAGTTTTCTACGTAATTGGACAGTTTGTTAGTGATCTGGTCACCAACGTCCTGACAGACCTTGGCTTCAACAATCTATTTAATTGGCTAGGTTTTTCCACCAGCGCTCCTAGCACCACGGATCAAACAACTGATGAAACAGCAGAATCAGAAACACCACAGAACCCACTTACCAGTCGCACCCCTTCTGAGCTAGCGGGACTGCTTGTACTGATCGGTATCATGATCGCTGGTATTGTGGCAGCAACGGATGTGTTACAGATTCCCGCCTTAACTGACATTGTTGGTGGGGTCGGTTTCATTGGTGCTCGGGTGCTGTCCGGGTTAGTAGTCCTTGCTATCGGTCTGTTCCTAGCTAATTTTGCTTTCAACTTGATTACTGGCTCCGGCGCTCGCCAATCCAATATCCTGGCACAAGTAGCTAGGATTTCGATTATTGCCTTTTCTTTAGCCCTAGGTCTACAACAAATGGGCATTGCCCCTGATATTGTGAACTTAGCCTTTGGTTTACTCTTAGGCGCAATCGCGGTTGCGATCGCATTAGCCTTCGGTCTCGGAGGTCGCGATGTTGCTGGTGAGCAAGTTAGAGAATGGCTAGATTCTTTCAAAAAGTAAGTCGAAGTTATTCCCGTAGCGTGGCCTATTGGCCAAGGTTGTTCGCCCTTTTTGAATTAAGAATTAAGAATGTAGAATGTAGAATTCTTAATTCTTAATTCTACATTCTGCATTCTGACAGACAACCTTCAACCTTCAACTTTTGATAATCTTGCCCTCAATTCTCCTTTAATGCGATGGAGAATTGAGGTTTCGTCTAGAGAGGAGAGAATTCGTCTAACAACGGCTTTTGGTCCATCTTCTCCCCAGGATGCGCCATTGGCTAAATAGGTTTTGGTAATTTGTCCAATACCATAGCCAGAAACTCCAGCAACACTAGCTTGGGTGATGGCAACTGACATATATGGCGCTAGGGAAACCCCACCAGTTACAGGGGCAGAAATCCCCAAAATACTTTTTAAGCTACTCAATCCCAAGTTAGCCAAGAGTTCACTAGCACCAATACCTCCCATACTCATAGCGATTTTTTGTAATAATTGAATAGCTCCCTGCTCAGTCATCGGAATACCATAGAGACGGGATAAAGTAAGAATCATTACCACATCAACTACAGTAGCGGTGAGGATATCCACAACAGTAACTGGATTGAGAGCAATGACAAATGCTTTAGTTATTACTGCTTTCCAGATAATTTGATTAGCACTATCATCCCGAATCTTCATTTTTCGGTTGACCAAGTTTTCATTCAACTCATCGGCGTAAAGCATGGTGTTAAGAGCAACAAGGGATTTACCTTCCCGATGTAAAATTTCCAGAATTTTTAGTTTCAAATCGTCAATCTGGGGTTTCCCTCGGCGGCGCTTGACCTGAATGCTGCCATTAGGCGATCGCACTGCTACAGATACCAAAGGTGAAGCAGCAACCATCACAATTTCTGCTGGTGAAAGCAACTCCTTGACCCGTTCATCCCGAATTTTGCTGTAAATTGCCATGCGATCAGCATCAGGATATTGGTCAATCTTGTTGAACACCAGTAACATCGGTTTACCACTAGCTCTTAACTGAGATAGAGCTTGGTACTCTACCTTAGTCATATCACCAGCAATAATAAACAACAGTAAATCTGCCTGTTTAGCCACCTCTAGGGCTAAGGCTTCCCGAGTTTCCCCATCTACTTCATCAATCCCTGGGGTATCGATTAGCTGAATTTGGGAATTACCAATACTGGGTAGGGCAACCTGTAGAATATCCTGTTGGCTATGGGTTTCTTTATGGGTTTCTTTATGGGTTTCTTGACTAGAGGTTTGACTAGGGCTTTGATTATGGGGCTGCCAATTAGCAGTTTGAGCATTCTGGGTCACCCCATGTAGGGCACCAGTTTCAAATACAGGTTGACCCACTAAGGCATTGAGTACAGAGGATTTCCCCCGTCCCACCATGCCAAAGGCAGCAATTTGGATACAGGTATTTTCCAGCTTCTCAAGCAGATTGCCCAAGTCTTGGATTTGAGCATCTAAACCAGCTTTTTCTCTACGGGATAGGTCAAGGTTAGCTACCAGATCCTTGAGCGAGTCTTGTGCCTGTTTGTAGTTCAGTTCTGCCTGGATTTGCTCAAAACCTGAAATTGCGCCATCTAAATCCTGGTCAAGATCTAGAGAGTTAACAGAGTCAGACTCAGGCCAGAATTCGGTCAAAACGGCACCTCCTGCTTAGGATACTTCTGCTTTCGATCCTAGAGCATCAGTTCAGGAATCACTTTTGAGAAATCACCCGTCATAGAAATATATGCCTTACAGCTTACATCAGTTACATTCATTATTCATCCCTTGCAACTTCCTGATTACAACCCACAGCTGTAGAAGAGTTAATCATTGCTTTACACCATTGGTTCGATGGAAACCATAGGAGAGATATGAGATGATCAGCCAATTATTAAGTGTTAGTCTAACCTTGCCGATGCTACTGAACTTAGGTCAGAGTCTCACGGATACCCAAATACTAAATTATGGTAAAGTTAGCCATAATAAACCAACATGGACAAATTTTCAGGGTAAACTCGATAGTCAAAACCCACCGTCTTTATCCTTGGCCAGCCGGGATGAAGCAAAAGATCAAGAACAAAAGTGTGAATGGCTAGACATATGTACAGAATTTAGGGGGGCATCTTTATTGGTTAGCAAAACCCTTTTTTAAAAGGTAAGTTAGGTGCTACAAAAACGTGGTAATTAGCATTGTCCTGCGACTAAATCAGGAAGGAAAATTACGCTATCATGGTATTAGATCTGCCAAGATTCTACAAAGCTTGTAATCCCAGCAAGCCCCTGAGCATGGGAGATGTCAATGAGATAAAATACTATATTGATTTTTCCCCAGTCAGAGGAAATAAAATTATTGAGTCCCTCAAGCGAACCATCACCCTAATTTCTCCAGATGAGCCGACTTGTCAGCTGTTTACAGGGCATATTGGCTGTGGTAAATCCACAGAATTACTTAGACTAAAAGCTGAGTTAGAGCAACAGAAATTTCATGTCGTTTATTTTGAGTCGTCTCAAGATTTAGACATGGCTGATGTTGATCTAAGCGATATTTTGCTGAGTATAGCTGGTCAAGTCAGTGAAAGTCTGGAGAAAATTAAAATTAATATAAAACCAGGCTATTTTGTCAATCTTTTTACAGAAATTACCGATTTTTTGCGGACACCAATTGAATTAGGTGCTGAAGCAGAATTGTCGGTAGGCATTGGCAAAATAACGGCTAAAACTAAGGAAAGTCCTAAACTGCGGCGTCGATTGCGGGAATACCTGGAACCTCGCACGAGTGGAATCTTAGACTCGATTAATGAAGAACTACTAAGACCTGCCACTGCTACCCTGAAGAAAAAGGGCAAAGCGGGACTAGTGGTGATTGTGGATAATCTGGATCGGGTGGATATTCGCCCCTTACCCTCTGGGCGATCGCAACCAGAATATTTATTCATTGACCGGGGTGAGCAGTTACGCCGACTCAATTGCCATATTGTGTACACAATTCCCTTGGCGTTAACCTTCTCCAATGAGTGCGAAACCCTGAAGAATCGCTTAGGTGGTGGACTCACTCCTAAAATCTTACCCATGGTGCCAGTCAAACTGCGCACAGGTGAGGAGTTTCCCGATGGCATGGCGTTGCTACGAGAAATGGTGCTGGTTAGAGCTTTCCCTAATCAAACTCCTGAGGAACGATTTGCTTTGCTCCCGGAGGTATTTGATAATATAGATACTTTAAACCGCCTGTGCCGAATTAGTGGTGGTCATGTGCGCAACTTGCTAGGATTGTTGTTTGATTGTCTCAGGCAAGAAAACCCACCGATTCCGAGCGAGTGTTTAGAAAATGTGATTCTCGAACGTCGGGATTATCTGATCTCATCAATTACTGATGAGGAGTGGGAATTGCTGTTTCAGGTGGTGCAACAGCAAAAAGTCAGGGGTGATACGGAATACCAAACTCTATTGCGCAGTATGTTTGTCTTTGAATACCGCGATCGCGATGGAAATTGGTTTGGTATAAATCCAGCATTAGAAGAGGCACCGCAGTTTAAGTCATGGTTGAAACAAAATCACCAGCAGACGCTGCCCAATACAACGATAGTACATTAAAGGCTCTCTCTAGAGCGATCGCATTTTCACAAGGGGAATTTTCCCTTGTGATCGTGCGATGTAACTACCAGGGTTTGCAACAACAGATGCTGCAACGCCTCAAAGCACTGTGTCAGCCCCAATACCAGATTACAGAGTTTATCATACCGCCATCGGCTACCACCCTTTACACCACCATCCAAAACTACGAACATAGGGAATTGGGACGTGGAGAGGACAAGGGGATAGACAGATGCGAGCACAGGGAGAGTTCTAGCCCCATCAACCCTTCATCCCCTGACTCTCTTACCTCCTCGCCCCCTCATTCCGCATTACTGATTGTTGGTTTAGAGTCAGTCGTTGCCCTTGAGGAATTACTTACCTCTACTAATCAAGTCCGGGATGAGTTTCGTAAACGCCTAACCTTTCCTCTAATATTGTGGGTTAATGACCAAGTACTCCAAAAACTGATGCGGTTGGCACCAGATTTTGGCAGTTGGGCAGCCACTCCCCTCAAGTTTGAACTGACCACCACAGAGTTAGTCAATTTTCTCGGACAAAAGGCTCAAATGGTATTTGCCTGTCTATTGAACTCTGGAGAGCCTTCCCCCTCAACCACGCAACACATCCCAAATCCCAACCTCCAACATTCCAACCTTCAACATTCCAACCTTCAACATTCCAACCTTCAACATTCCAACCTTCAACATTCCAACCTTCAACATTCCAACCTTCAACATTCCAACCTTCAACCTCCCAACCTTCAACATTCCAACCTTCAACATTCCAACCTTCAACATTCCAACCTTCAACATTCAACCTCCCAACATTCAACCTCCCAACAACCTCCCAACCTCCAACATTCCAACCTCCAACCAACCAACCCCGATATTTGTATTACCTATTCGAGGAACTCAGCACTCCAAAACCAACGTCGATTTGAACTGGATTTTGCCCTAAAAGATTTACATAGTCGTGGCATTACCTTGGACAAGGAATTAGACGCTAGTCTAGACTTTGTTTTGGGTCTAGATGACTATATAAGCGATCGCATAAATCTAGCCAAGAAACGGTTTCGTAAAAGCTTAATAGTTTGGCAACAAACGGATAACTTAGAACGGCAGGGGTTATTATTATTTTATCTTGGTTTGTGTTACTGTCGCCAAGCTGACCAAAATCAAGCTCATAAACAGCGCTATTGGGAAGAAGCTTGGCCGTATCTGCATCGATGTATGGGAATTTTTACCCAAGCGGGGCGTCACGATCTGGTGGCTATTTTTATTAGTAAGCTAGCTGAACTGCTGCAGCATCTACAAGCGTGGTCATTCTTACAAACCACCTCTCAACAGGCTCTGTCGCTTCATGAAACCTATGGGACTCAGGTGCAACTAGCCCAAGATTACGGTTTTCTGGCAGAAGTAGCCCTTGAGCAATCCCGATGGGACGATGCTGGTCAATTAGCAGAGAAAGCTCTATTAATTTTGGTTGTTGCTGCTGATGATCAGCCCCATGACCAAGGCTTGCATCCATTGCTATTAGCCCAGCTCTATCGATTATTTTTGGTAAAATCCCAAGGAAAGCAGGGAAATTTAGCAGAAGCGGTCAAGCAGCTGGAAAAAGCGAG
>NZ_JAAHHU010000251.1:0-6952 GCF_010672095.1 Moorena sp. SIO3I6
TTTAACACTTACTGCTGCTTCCCGTCGACAGCACGTCTTCTGTCTTACGCTTACGAACTCCCTACTCCCCACTCCCCACTCCCGACTCCCTACTCCCTACTCCCTACTTCCTACTCCCTACTCCCTACTCCCTACTCCCTACTCCCTACTCCCTACTCCCTACTCCCTACTCCCTACTCCCTACTCCCTACTCCCTACTCCCTACTCCCTACTCCCTACTCCCTACTCCCTTTGCTATATAACTAACTAATTTAATTGGCCTCTAAAAATTACTGTTTAAATTGGTAAAATTTAATTTTAGCATAAATATTTTTCAAGTGCTTCTTAACCGTGTTGAGAGTAATGAGCAATTCATCAGCAATCTCCTGATAGCTGTAATCAGCACGACGCAGTAACCAAACTTCGGCCTCACGAGGAGTCAAGTCATATTTATTCACCTCTGCGATCGCAAAACTCTCAGCATATTGATCGTGATTTTCTAGTGTTACTAAAATGCAGGGATTTTCAAAGGAGTCTAAGGTGAGCTTAACGGCTCGAATCCGAAAAGATGTTGAGGGATCAGTAATAATTTCAGACTCGATAATTATTGACTGATTTGGATATAACTCACAGCTGTCGAGCACAGCTTGGCAAACACGCCTGATTTCTTTGGAAGGTTAGATTTTGACCTATCCACTGCCAGTTGAGCACAAATAAAGCGACCATAGCAATTGCTATGAACTAACTCTCCCTGAGCGTTCAGAATCAAGACACCATCCATTAATCCTTCTACTACCCCTTGTAAGAGAACACCGTTAAACTGTCTTGCCTGAGTATTCATCCTCTAGACCTATGTGAACGTTACGAATCTGCAACAGAGCAGGTCCCTACTACAGGTACCTACTACAAGTCCCTACTACAGGTTCCTACTACAATCCATAGGTGCAGGGGCTTTGAGCTTATGCAGTAGCTTATCGAGTTCTGGTATCACTAGTTCACAAGAGTGGGTCAGTGTTGAGTTGTAAGCATATGCGCTACGCGCAGGCTACGCCAACAGCAGTCAGCGGTCAGTGGTCAGCGGTCAGCGGTCAGTGGTCAGCCTTGTGGGACAGGCTTTGGCCACGCTACGCGAATGGCCACGCTACGCGAATGGCCACGCTGTGCGAACGATGCATCGGACCTAACCCATAAGCTGATAGCTGATAGCTGAATGCTTACCTCAGCACTAGTGTCATTCATTGAAAATTTAGAAACTGAGTTAGAAAAGGTAGTATAAAAAGACTCAGAAGGATAATGACAATCATGAATAACTTTAATGTCAATCTATCGTCGTTATCTGGTTCATTCCCTGTAGATTTAAGCATGTTTATCAAATTCGAATTATCTAAGGGCTTCTTCCACCATGGTCTTTTTTGTCTTTTTCGTGGATGTTTTTCTGTTTGAGTCATTGGCACTTGGGTATTAGTATTCGGAAGTTTTGATATTAGCTTAGTCATGGAATAGATTTTATTCAAAATAACTCCTAGATTAAATATTTTTTTTGGAGAGCGAAACTATAGTAAAACCAAACTAGTATTGACGGGAAAAACCACGGAATCAATACTAATGCTGAGATATAAACCTGCAATACAAATAATCCGTATATTCCTGTTATAATTACCAAGGTTAATACCTGTTTATATCGCTGTAATAATGTTTTTTTTACCAGGATAATAGTAGTCCATTTTCCTAGTAATGCGGCTAGTAAAATTCCCCAATAATCAGGAATCAAAACTACCCGATGCTGCCGGATTATATGGTTCACCATATAAGCAAATACTTCTCCTCTAGTTAATACTTCCAGGCACTGCTTTATATCCTGTTCAACAGGTTGATAGTAATGGCACCAATAGCCAGCAACTGACGGAAAGTAAAAGTCATCTTCGGTGTCATTGTAGTCACCATGGGTGATGATAACAACTTGCTGCATCACATGCTGTTGGAGTTCTGGATTAGGCACGGGAAAATTGAGAAGTTCCTTAGCTGTAATAGATTTGTAGACTTGTCTAGGAGGAATAGAAAAGTCAATAATGGAAGCTAGTCCAAAAGGAGGAGCAGATTGATGGAAAGGAATCAGCCCTTGATTGTGAGTCTTTCTTTGCTTTAGATAATCACTGACTTGGGACTGAAAATCTACTGTACTGTTTAATGTTGGCTGGGGTAAACTATCTGAAGATGACTGGTGATTGAGCAGATAAGCTACTGCTAGCTGATAAGCAAACGGACATGACTCGTCGATACAGGTGGGATCTAGAGGCTGTTCAATAGTCCAAGGCTCAAATTCTATGTACCCTTCTAAACTCCATTTGCGACTAGCGACTTTATCTTGTTTATCTGCTGCTAGCACAAACCAAGTGTTATGCTTTTCCACAGCAGAGCGAATCGCTTGATCAAGGTTTTCGTATCTAGGTTGGTAGATATGCCGACTGTAGTAAATGCCGATTACTTGAGCATTCAAGGCGTATAGGTGTCTTACCAACTTGGCTAAGTATTCGGAATCAATCAACTTACCTTGTGTGCTTTCTATTGCTTCATCAGCTTGATCTAGAGATTCCTGATCGATAGCAACTAACAAAACAGGCGCTAAGGTATTCTCTGGTACTTGATTCGTAAAATTACGATAGGCCGCTTGAACAAAGGCTCGGATGTCGAACAATAATTCGACTTGAATAGCTGGGATGACACTAAGCAGTAAAACTGTTCCCAATGCGATCGCTTCTGGTCTGGTCGGTAACCACTGCAGCAGCATTTTCTTCCAATCAAATCGCTCAATGCGATAGGGAATTAAACCGGGAGGATTAAATAAAGAAGGGAGCAGATAGGCAGAGGGATAGGCAAATTTCTCTACGGATTGAAGATGTTGACAGGCTTCGAGTAGTGCATCGTAAACATCTCTATGGTCAGCTAGGGGCTTACAGAACTGCTGGAGAAAACTCTGAGCCACATCATTGCGAATGGGTTCCCGCATCACTATTACCTGTAACCCAAGTTTAATCAGAGAGTTGGCAATGCTCAGACCACTGCAGGAGTTGAAAATGGCCAGCTGCAATCTATGTTCCCTAGCTTGAGTTAATTTTTCTTCGAGTTCACTAATCGACAGGGATATATTCGGAGCGATCGCAAGTCTTCCTCCTGTGGTTGTGGTTTCATCGCTATGTCCAGCAAAGAACAGCACATCCCAGCCTCGTTGATCACAGATGGCATTAGCAATTTTGGTTTTGATATCGATATGGTTTTCATGGGGTTGCCAGGTTACTCGCTCGACCTCAGCAATAGACTTAAGCGATCGCACAGCTTTCCAATCGTCCTGCAACGGTAGTCTGGGATCATCTCCGAAGATAGCTAGAATACGGGTTTTTCTACGGTGCGCGTTCCCTAGCGCTTTGAAAAAGCGCGGGGTCGCACTGCAAGCTGTCAGGGGCTTAGTACAAGCAATGGGATCCGGATTATCCATAGCGCTTCTGAAAATGCGAACCCTCCCCACAGGTGTGCCTTCAGGAGCAAGTTCCCAAGTTTCCCATGGTAACCGTTCCATTTCTATAGAGTCACAAGCTACGAAAATATCAACACTGGGGTGAGTACCAATCCCCTTGCCATCTTTCGATATCAGTTGAGCAACACGAGTCAATTCGTCTCGAATCCGCTGTTGAATCTTACGAACCTCGCCTTCTCCTAACCAACGCTGGAAAGCATTGACGAACTCTCTTTCTGCCTCCATCAAATCATAACATGGGTCACCTGAACCAGGATTAATTCTGCCACTATCTCCTATAAGTTTCACTGACGGTAATTCGTAAAACCTAGTGTAGCGCTGTCGCCACCGTTGATAACATCTTTGTATTTCCTTGGAATAGTTTAGACTGGCAGATAGCTGCCTTATCCTGTTATCCCATAGCAGCAAAAAAAAACAAGATTTATCATCTGTTTTACACCAAATTTTTAGTTCAAAAACAGTATTCATTACCCAAAATAATCCTCGTTGTTTTATATGGTTGCCGGTTACCTGTTCTAACTTTAATACTCCCTACTCCCTACTCCCTACTCCCTACTCCCTGTTTAATAAATAACTTAAATGCTGTTTAACTAGGCTCGAATGCATAAGGAGATAAGGTCTGTGCTGAACTATCCGGTGGGATAATGGTCACCACAAATTTTTCATCTGAGCGTCCTTCCACACGGGCAAACAAAAATGGATCATCAAACCCTGATACAGGCTCATGTATAATAGACCTTAGATTGCTAACTTGTAGCTTGAATCCATCAGGTAAAGGAGTACCCAGCTGGGTTCCTAAAATTACCAGCAATGACCATTTTGGTGGAGGAATTGGAGAGTCAATCGCCCAGGTTACCGCACATAGTCGTAAAGCAATTTCACCTAAATCAATGTCCTGATAGGATCGACCTGGTTCGGTAGGAATGTCCATTCCTTGATATCTAAGCTCGTTAATCACATTCTCGAATTTATCAATTGACCGAAATACCGATAAATTACCAGTAAGGGTTTGAGGGATAAACAATCCTAAACCTTGGGCAAATTCATCTAATTTACCCTCCAACCATTGTTGTGTATTGATAGCCTTTTGAGTTAGGATAGTAAATACTTCTGTAATCCGAATCGAAAGGGACGTTGTTCTCTGTGGAGTTAGTTGCCATTGATATAATAAATCCAGTAATTCAGGACTTTGGAGTATAGTCAGCCCTTGCTCCCAAGTTAACGTTTGCCAAAGAGTTTGCTCAGGATATTGTAGGCGTTCTAATAATGTTTCTAATGTTTCCAAGTCAGGTTGGTTAACAGATAGCCTAGGGAGGTAATTAGGGTAAGTTACTGGTAGCTCAATGGCAGCGGAATCCAAGAAACGTAAATAAAATAGTAGGTGATTTGGCTCAGAATCAAACAATGACAGAGGTAAACTATAGTTCCAATCAACTTCAGGATGTAAATTACAAACTTGTCGATAATTAACCAGTTCGTCGTAACGGATAAAGCCTCGAATAATAGCAGTTTCTAGCTCTTCTTGCACTTCAATCACAACATAGAAATGAGCAGCAAAGTCTGGTAAATCAATGGCGGCTATCGGTACAGTTCCCACTTCATCAATTAAACTCTCACTGGTAATTAAACAAAGCTTAAATTCGCCTACTATAAGATTACATACCGCTTCAATCACATTAGCGTATTTAGGTTGTCGTAAAGAACAACAATTCTCATAAATCAAAATATTAGCTAACTTTTCCTCTAACCATTGTGTAAAACTAAGTAATGCTAGTCCATTCAGATAGGTTTGCCATTGGCATGCTTCTGAGATGACTTGATTACTCATTTGTACTGCTTGCTCAAACTGTTCGGACTCTAACCAAATACATTCTGGTTGCACAAGCCTGAGGTCGGTGGAATTAACAGAATAACTAGTCATGATTTTCCTGCTTCAGTGTCTCAAGGTAGCGGCATAGTCGCTGGGTATATAGGCTATTAGTAGAACACTTTTTCCCTGTCATGATTTCTGCAGCTGCTTCTTGGAAGACTTCAGCATCCACGAAAGCTTCTAGGTGTTCCATCAGGTTTCTGAAATAGTCTGGATCCCTAGACATATTTGCCAGATTAAACTGATGTGCTGCATGGGAGATAATGTGGAAAAGTTTGTCTATTGTCCAAAACCGCACCCGATTGAGCAGATCCTTTGGATTTAGCACCCGGCTCACTTGGGATTGATTGGTCATTCCTAAAATAGAGGCAATCTCGGTTTGAGATTTACCGTGACAGTAGATCAGTTCAAGACCTGATATAACCTTTGATGCAAAACGGGCATAACTTCGACTGCGCTCTAGCTTGGTAATACGGTCAGTTAGCCCTTGCTCTATCCCCAAATCCAAACAAGCTATGAGTTGCTGACCACAGAATTGCTGTAATTCTTGTCGTGCGATCGCATCTAAAGTGTTGGTGAAATTTGGGTCTGGTAACTCTCGGTCGCGTCTAGTATCCGAATCCGACACCTCTAGGGGTTCCGATGGCGGAAATCCGCTGCGAATCCATATGTCATATTGCCTTAGCAGTCTGGCCAGATGTTTGAGTTCATCCCTCAGCTGTGCTAGAGAGTTGACAATTACCGATTTTTCCTGCAAGAGGTGTCTGATTTCTTCAAGTTGAGACTGGGTGGGATCCGGACAACGTCTAGCTTTTTTTGCTGGCTGTTGGCGTCTGTCCCTACGGTAGACTGCATGAAAGGCTTCTAGGATATTGCGATCGCGTGGCAATAGTTTTTCAAATTGTATCGGTCTAGCTCGATTCAGCAGCGCCCAGTCACTGAGAAAACAAAGTCCCCGCTCCGATAAGAAGTCTTTGAGTTTAGGATTTTGTTTGGTTTGATAGTAGACCCAATCATCTAACCTAGACTTGGATGGAGAATTCAGGTTATATTTTCGTAATACTTCAACCGTAAAAAATTGGTAATCGGTTTTTTTGGTTTCCCTATCCCCATTCAAGATAAGTTGAGTTGTACTATCCTGATCTAAGATGACTAGCACTTTACCATCATCATCAAGCACAAATGGCAACAAATCCCGATAGGTGAAGTCATGGCTAGCGCTATATAAACTAGCCAGTTTCTTGCAAGCTTTCAGGATTGGGTAAGAGACATAGCAACGAAGACAAAGTCCTGCTCTAGCACGACTTATGGCTGACCCAGACGATTCCTCAGGGTGAAACCAGGTGTATAGGGAGGTTTGAATATCCCGATGCTGCTCCACCGACAAATGCGCACCTCTAGGACTTTGCCCGACGCTGCCGCGAACGGTCAATCGCGTTTCTGAAGCATCTAATTCTAGACACTTCTGTTGAAAAAACTCCCATGCCAGCGGTAGTAACAGTTTTTTGTAACCACACCCAACACTAGCAGGATCAAGTCTTAAAATTTCCCAATATCTCGATAGAGGCACC
>NZ_JAAHHU010000252.1:0-6942 GCF_010672095.1 Moorena sp. SIO3I6
GATTTTTGCTCCCCATCTTCCCACACTCCCCGCGCCCCCGCCCCACACTCCCCGCGCCCCCGCCCCACACTCCCCCATCTGTTTCTAATGCATCAAATTAAGCTTGCCACGCCACTACCCAACTTTATTATGCACTCCCCACCCGACTCCCGACTCCCGACTCCCAACTCCCGATTCCCGATTCCCGATTCCCTACTCCCTATTTCTTTTTAAGAGAAACTAATGATGGTACAAAAGCAGAGAGTCGTAGATGAATTATCTTCGCTTGATTAAATAAGCCATCTTTGATCAGGTGAGGCAGAGGCTGTGGTCTGACATTGTAAATATTGTTGTCTATGACCTTTACTTTGCCTCCTTCTTGCTCAAAGAAACCCGATTGTAATAACTGGTTGAAATAGTACTGGTCAGCAAAATGTCCGGCTCTCATATCTGAGTCATTTCGTTGGGAAATCATAGTAATCCAGCCATCAATCATTTTAGTAATGAATTCGCATTTTTTAAAAGCGAATACTCCTGTATTAATGTATTTATGGGATTTATATCCAATAAATTTATAGGGGTGTTTACTATAGTCAACATTAGGTTCTCTGGCTATACATAAATCACAGTCATCTAGTAAGGAAAATATCTCGGAAATATCAGCAACGACTAAGGTGTCTGTATCAAGAAATAGAGTTTTTTGATAAGGGCTATTTTTCAAGATGTCTACTTTTAGTTTATGAGGATTTTTATTTTCGTTTAAGGGATAGACTGTACAACCATCTAACTCCCCCATGGCGCAATCAGTAAATAGGGAGATGGGGATGGTAGGATTGGATTTATTGAAAAATTTATAAGCATTAAGAAATTCTTGTTTAAATTTTTCACCAATGGCTAAAAAAATGACACCACAGTCGTGGCTTGTGTCCTTCTTTTGACTAGGGTTGCCTTGGAAACCTTTACTATGGTTTTTACTATGGTGTTTATACAGACCTTCTAATAAAGCTTCGCCAAAATTATCTTCTGACCACTGGAAGTTAGGGTTAAGGGACAGCCCTAAGCGATACTCAGTTACTGCTTCAGCTGCCATGCCTTTTCGGGCTAGGGCTTTGGCTAAGGTGATATGATACTGATGGTGATCAGGGTTCAGTTCAATGGCTTTACGGTAAAATGCGATCGCAGATTCCAGATGACCTTGTTTCTCCAAGACATCCCCCAAGTTGTGATCATAGGAAGATATGGTGGGATTAAGCCCAATCGCACGACGGTAAGCGATGATAGCTTGATCAAGCTGATTATTTGCTGTGTAAGCTTCCCCTAATTTATGCTGGAAGCCACAGAAGTATTGTGCTTTTGCTGGTACTGCCAGTACATCAATTCTCTCAGTGTTGAGGCTGGTCTTTGGTTGTATTGGTTGTAAATCGTAATCATGTCGCTTCAGAAAATCGTAAATCTCTTGTCGATTCCCGAGGGTTCGTTTAAATACTTTCTCGTTAATCTCAATCACCATCCGAGGTTGATGTTGATAGATAGTCTCTTCCGCTCCTTTGAGGGCTTTCAACTCCCAACCTTCTACATCAAACTTGATCAAGTCTAGCTGGCTAAACTCAAAGGAATCTAATGGAACAGCTCGAATGGTTTGTGAGTTCTCTGAATAGGAGCAAAAACTCTCTCCTGTATTCGGTCGAATCACCAAATTCAGGGTTTCTTCTTGGTCTGAAAGGGCATAGTTATAGGATTCTGCCCCTGGTACATTTAACGTGAGACATTCATAAGCTTCTGGCAGGGGTTCAAATGCTAACACTCGACCAGTTAGGCCAACTTTATTCAAGTAAGCAATGGTGTGATCGCCAATGTTGGCACCAACATCTATGGCAACACCACCCCTTGGTATATGGGGTAAAATCCCCCTCAGCAGTGATTGATCGTGATCTAAGCGTCCTACTTTTGGGATTAATTGAGTCCTATAGGTATCATCTGCAATTAATGCAATACCATTCCAAAATTTGATTGCCATAGTTAGGTTTTAAAGGGAACAGGTAATAGGGAGTAGGGAGTAGGGAGTAGGGAAAAGGGAGTAGGGAAAAGGGAGTAGGGAGTAGCGGATATGGGAAAAAATCCTGGGCTCTTCTAGAGTAGTTATGATATATAGCAATTCTACGACTTGTGAGGTACAAATTTCTGGGTTTTAGGGAGCAGGGACTTCGGAGCAGGGAGCAGGGAAGAGGTAAGAGTAACCCACCCCTAACCCCTCCCAGGAGGGGAAGTGAGGGAAGAGGGAAAAAATAATGTGTACCTCATAGCTACGAGAAACGCTATAGGGTTTTTATCTGGGTTGTAAACACACTTCTTGCCTTCAAACTTTAGCATGTATGCCTCTTGCCTCTTGCCTCTTGCCTGTTCCCTATTCCCTATTCCCTATTCCCTATTCCCTATTCCCTACTCCCTACTCCCTACTCCCTACTCCCTACCTTGCCTTGTTTTTCCAAAACCCTGGTCAACTGAGCGTTTACTTCATAATTTTCGGGTTGGATCTCGAGGGCGATTTGGTAGAAAATAATGGCTTGGTCTAACTGATTTTGTTTAACTAATGTATTGCCTAACTGTAGATACAGTTCAGGATCGTTGGATTGTATCCCTAATGCCTTGTGATAATTATCGAGATTATCTGGATTAGTCCGAATGGCTCGACGATAACAGCTGATTGCTTGATCTAAATCTACTTGGACTCTTTCTCGAAGCACATTTCCTAATTTTTCGTGTATCTCGGGGTCATCTGGCTTTAACTGTATAGAGCGACGGTAAGACGCTACCGCCTGATCGGACTTTCCCAATTGAACCAATACACTTCCTAAACTACTGTGTAACTGAGGATGGCCTGGATTTAATTCAATAGCACTGCCATAGGCGGTAAGGGATTCATCCCAACGGTGGAGTTTGCTGAGGGCATTTCCTAAGTTTTGGTAAAATTCAAAGTACTGGTTGGGGGATAGGCCTATGGCTTGGTTTAAGGCAGCTACTGCTTCGTCTAACTTGCCGTGTTCAGTTAAGGCTAGCCCTAAATTATGGTGAGACCAGGGATTGTAAGGATTGAGTTCTATAGCTCGCTGGTAAGCTATTGCTGCTTCATCCCAATTCTGTTGTGTTAAGAGTAAATCCCCTAACCAATGGTAAGACTCACAACAGTTGGGATTGATATCGAGAGCATAGCGATAGGCTGCGATCGCTTCCGCTATTTTTCCCTGTTCTCGCAAACTATCTGCCCATTGGTGAGCCGCTAGCCAAGGGTCTTCTGATGGCGGTTCATAGTCTG
Source organism: Moorena sp. SIO3I6 (assembly GCF_010672095.1). NCBI lineage: Bacteria > Bacillati > Cyanobacteriota > Cyanophyceae > Coleofasciculales > Coleofasciculaceae > Moorena > Moorena sp. SIO3I6. The sequence continues at coordinate 3,293 of NZ_JAAHHU010000252.1, forward strand.
GTTCTTGCCACTGTCCCAATGCTTCCAATGCTTTGCGCAAGGGGTAGTATAAATCAGGATTTTCTGGACTGAGGTCAATGGCACGACTATAAGCGGTAACTGCTTCCTCCCAGTGCTGGAGTTGGGTGAGAGCCTCCCCTAATTTTTGGTAAAACTCAAAGAACTGGTTAGGGGATAGGGCTATGGCTTCTTGATAAGCAGCTACGGCTTCTTCTAGCTTCCCTTGTTGGGCTAAGGCTAAGCCTAAATTATGGTGAGTCCAAGCATTGTAGGAATTGAGTGCTATGGCGGATTGGTAAGCTGCTGCGGCTTGCTCCCAATTCTTGTTTTCTCGATATAAATCCCCTAGCCAATGGTGAGACTCAAACCGGTCGGGATTGGTGTCAATAGCATCGCGATAGGCTGCGATCGCTTGATCCAATTGTTTGGTTTCTCGCAGAGCATCGGCTAAGCTCTCTTTAACCCCATTGATGGTGGGGTTAATGGCTATAGCGCTACGGTAAGCGGTAATGGCTTCATACCATCGAGTTTGCAAGCTCAGACTATCCCCGAGATTTTGGTAAACCCAAGCTGGCTGGTCTTGATTGAGTGCGATCGCATTTTGGTAAGAGGCGATGGCATCGTCTAAATTTCCCTGTTGCTGCTGACATTGTGCCAAGTTAGGATATACTACTTTGCCATTTTCTGGGTCACACTGACTTGCTTCCTGGTAAGCGCAAACTGCTTGATCAACTCGATTGGTTTGCCTCAGAGCATCCCCGAGATTTTTGTAGATCCAAAACGGATGGCTAGGATTGAGTGCGATCGCATTTTGGTAGGATGCGATCGCATCGTCTAAATTTCCCTGTAGTGCTTGAGCTTGTCCTAAATTGTGATAAAAATCCGGATGGTCTGGCTCGAACTGCATCCCATTCTGGTAAGCCACCATCGCCTCATCCAGTTTTCCTTGGGCTCTCAGAGCATCCCCGAGATGTTTGTAGACCCAAAACGACTGTTGGGGATTGAGGGCAATTGATTTTTGGTAGCTTGCGATCGCACCTTCTAAATCCCCCTGCTGAGCCTGAGATTGTCCCAAAAGGTGATAAATCCCTGGATTATCTGGCTGTAACTCAATTGCTTCCTGGTATGCTGCAATTGCTTCACTCTGTTGTCCTTGCTGTCTCAATTGATTTGCAATACTTACAGAAGTTTCAACCATAGCTAGTTCTAGTTGGGAGCGCATCCTAATACTGTTTTTTTATACAATTATTTAATGGTTAAATAATTGTATTCGTTCTAGCAGTTTCTCATCGAATTGATTGTGGTATCTTAGGGATTTCGCCAAAACTTTATTATAGCTAATCGCTTATACCTAACCGATTCTATTTTCTTATCTAAAATAGCGTTTGTATTGGATATATAAACCTTTGAGGTCTTTTTTTCTTAGACAATAAAACTTCGGATCTCTTTCCCCTGTTGCCTTTTGGCTCTTGCATGCATGGCTTTTTCGGCAAGAAGTGTGTTTACAACTCATATACAAACTCTATAACCATACCATCAATATCAACCATTAGCAATCAGCAAAATGGCGCAACCGTTGTATATCAAGCCAGATATTCGATCAACCCTAGGCATCAGCATTTTCACCATACCTAAGCCTTTTCTAGGTAACATTGGTATCATCCAGCACAACGCTATTACCAGCTGGACTTTGCTCAAACCCAAGCCAGAAATCATTTTATTTGGTGATGAAATTGGTACAGCTGCTATTGCTCAGGACTTAGGACTTAATCATGTTCCTGATATCGAGTGCAATAGCTATGGCACTCCTCTACTCGATAGTGTGTTTGCCCAAGTCCAGGAGCAAGCAATTCACGATATCATCACTTACATCAACGCTGATATTCTTTTACTGAAGGATTTTACCCAAGCCATTGAACAGGTCTGCCAACACCTAGACACATTTTTAATCACTGGACGACGCTGGAATCTTGACTTGTCCAAGCCCATAGAATTTCAGTCTCCCACCTGGGAAGACACCCTGAGTCAACAGGTCAATCAAAGCGGTTGTTTAGGTGCTCATGATGCTAAGGATTACTTTATCTTTCCTAAATATTTATTCCCTACTATCCCTAAGTTTGCCGTAGGACGGGGATATTGGGATACCTGGATGGTAACTACTGCGGCTATGAAGGGTTATCCCATAGTCGATGCCAGCCAAGTGGTGATGGCAGTGCATCAAAATCATACCTACGCTCATCTGATGGGGGGCAAAAATGAGGCCCATATGGGCAAAGAAGCCCAACAGAATAAAACCATTGGCAATGTCCAAGCACAAGGCACCATTGCTGACAGCACCTGGCAGCTAAAACCCTGGCATCATCACGATTCACCACGAGTTAGTGTGATTATTATTGTTGAAAACAATAGCGCGATAGTTGAGCGAGCAGTGGACAGTGTGCTCGCTCAAAACTATTCCGACTATGAAATTATTGTGGTGGATGGGGCTGGTAATCAGGGAGTAGGGAGTAGGGAGCAGGGAATAGGGAGTAGGGAGGGATCCCCCCTAGCCCCCCTTAATAAGGGGGGGATGCGAGTAGCAGGGAACAGGGAGCAGGGAGTAGGGAGCAGGGAGGGATCCCCCCTAGCCCCCCTTAATAAGGGGGGAACAGGGATTAATAAGGGGGGAACAGGAAGTAGGAACCTTAGTAAGGGGGGAATTGTTATTAAAGGGGGATGCGTACGCAAATGGGGGGCGTTGTGCGATTGGCCTACGGCCACGCTACGCGAACGCGCTCTTGAGATGGCCCAAGGAGAATTTGTCACTTTTCTCGATAGTGACAGTGTTTTACTACCAGATGCCCTAGAGAAACAAGTAGCAGCATTTGACCGGGAATCCTCTACCCTAGATTTACTATTGAGTGGGTGGCAACTGGTTGAGGGAGAAAAAATAACCCAGGTGACGCCATGGCAAGAGTTACCAGATTTAGAAGACTTACACATCTGGAAGTTAGGGAAACTGTGGCAACCGTTGCGTCAAAGTAATAGTATGTTTCGTCGCAGTCGTTTAGACCTAGTAGGAGGCTTCAATAGGGAATTAAATCAAGACGCTGCGATGGTAGAAGTAATATTAAATCTAGTATTTTTGAGAGGAAGCCGAGCCCTGTGGTTGCCAGAAGCAACTTGTAGCTATTTTGGGCAACGTAATACTATTGAGAAACAGTCTACTCCAGTTGCTGAAGATATGAAAGAGGTGATTGATAGTATCTTTAAGCAACCAACAGTGAAGGGATGGATGCAAAAATTAAAAGCTAGAGCTTATCCTAAGGGAGTAGGGAGTAGGGAGTAGGGAGTAGGGAGTAGGGAATCGGGAATCGGGAATCGGGAATCGGGAGTAGGGAATCGGGAATCGAGAGTAACAAAAATAGGACTTACGCGGTTAACTTGATTTCGCCCCCCTAGGGTATGTCTTCTTGCCTCGGAGATCCCCCGTTGGTCCCCCTTAAAAAAGGGGGACTTTGACTATGGCTCCCCCCTTTTTTAAGCTATGCTTTATAAACATATTTCTTTACAAAAAACTTGACAAAAGTAACTTGATATGATTAGTGTGATCAAAAAACTTGACGTCCCACGTTCTCGCTCAGTTTGTATAGGAAAAGCCTTTTGCCAAA
>NZ_JAAHHU010000253.1:0-6825 GCF_010672095.1 Moorena sp. SIO3I6
AGTATTTTTGGAGAGTCCGGTAAGTTCGACCGCCTTAGGGAGTGGTACTAATGCCATGTCTCTATCTTACCACATCATTGAAGGATTTGGTAGCAGATGGAATATTTTTACTAACTGTTCCCTAACCTCAATCGGTGTGTCACAAGTAAATACCCTGATCAGGAATGGGCTGAGGCCAGTAATTTAGATAACAATTTAGATTTAGATAACTATGCTGATGGTGGTATGATGCCATGACCAAGACTACATGCGATCGCTAACTGGGGAGTGGCACTCTTGTTACGGAAAACTTAAACGTTACTTAATCATAATAGCAGTTCTCAATTGGCTGAGGTACCTCGTCCTGGGTTAATGGGAATAGGGACTAGGGACTAGGGACTAGGGACTAGGGAATACCTAGGCAGCACTGTCTTGGGGAGCTAGTTGCTAATCTGACTCCCCATCTTCCCACACCTGCCACACCTGCCACACCTGCCACACTTCCCATATTATCCCCATTTCCCCAAACCTGCCGCGCCCCCGCCTCAGACTATTCCCTGATCCGAAGTTCCCTATTCCCTACACGCAGCCTTATCAATTAACGTTTCATCAATCGCTGTCATCAACAACTCATTTACAGATATGCCCGATGCTTTCGCCATAGAAGCAATCACACTTTTAGGAGAAAAAGAACAATACAACCCTGCTTCTAGAAACCAAGGTTGCCCTTGTGGGTCGATACGGAAGTCAAAAAGACTGTAGTGGCGACAGCCCAACGCCTGATGACACCTCTTGGCTACTTCCTGAACTGGCTTGGTTACAGGGTCACTAGGGTCTAGCATCCAAGCCTTAACACCATCCTTAGCAGTCAAACTCAAGTTGCCATCTTCTGTTCGTTTTAGTTTATCCTCATAGTTGCGAATCGGGTGGTCATGGGAATTCACCAGATACTCTTCCAGGGGTAAACCCACTAACTCGCCGTCTTTGACAACGATTCCACATCTAACTTCCCGACCGAGTTCGATGTACTCTTCCACTAAGACCTCATCTGAATGTTCAAAGGCTGTTTTCAGGGCAGCGTCATAGTCAGCGACATTTTTGACGAAAGTCACCCCGCAAGAATTGTCAGAACTAGCAGGTTTGATCACTACTGGCGGCTTAATGGTGGGAATGTCTCCCTGGCGAAGTAGTTCTCCAAAAGGTACTTTAACTCCTGCCGCTGCCACAATCGCCTTAGCTCTGGCTTTATGGGCAGTTAGTGCCATCAAATCTGGGGTATTGCCCACATAGGGAATATTAAGCAAGTCCAATAGGGCACGGTATTCAGTCATGCCAGGGATACAAAACATTTGTGGCAGCACTAGGTCAATAGTTTTTGCTGTTATGAACTTTACAGCCTCAGAGAGGGACATGGGTTTGGCTGCGGCGATGTCTTCCTTACTGAGGGATGAGGGAAACCGCCACTGGCGATCGGGGGTGATGTAGGCAATATGAAATTCGTAGAGAGAAGGATTCGCCGTTGCGGCAATACAGTCTTGGGCATAGAGCCGTGACAAATCGCAGTAAAAGTCATTGTCTGCAGACCCAACTAAATGAAGAATGCGAAGTACTGACATAACTAATCTCCTCTTATAAAGAACTAAACTAAACAACTAAAAACGGAATCATTTAGGATGTTTCAAAAACTGAGCAATTGCATAGACTGCCATTCCTGCAGCCATACCTGGAAGCACTTCATAAATAGCACTGGACAAATCAAGTCCTAAATTCCAAATCAAAGCTGTAGCAATCCCAATTCCCATCATTGCGATCGCTGTGGTAAGATTGACTGGTCGCTGCCAAACTCTCAAGATTAATAAAGGACCCAAACCTGAAGCCAGAGCCGACCAAGAAAAAGTTACTAAAGCAAAGACATTGTTATTTCCAAGTAGGGCGATCGCCAAAACTACTGCTGTTACAGTTAGGGTTCCTACTTTTGCGAATTGGTAAGATTTAGCTGCAGCCGGAAAAATATCTTGGGTTAGGGCAGCTGAACAAGAGAGTATTTGAGAATCTGCTGTGGACATAGTGGCAGAAAACAGCCCAGCGAGCATCAATCCCACTAAAACCACTGGTAACAATTTCAACGATAGGTAAGGAAGTGCCAATTCTGGATCCCCGGAAGCCAACAAATCTGGCATCAGCACTCGCCCTGTTAAGCCAATACCCATAGCCGAGATCGAGGTTACTAACCCCAAAGCAGCTTTAAGATTTCTGGCAAAAGCAATGTTGTCGGCTGAGTCAATCGCCATAGCGCGCACCATAATGTGGGGTTGTCCCACCACACCAAAACCAGCTACTATCCAACCAATAAAGAAAGGCGCAAATCCCCACGGTTGCTGAGAAGAATTCCAGTTGATTAAAGCTGGATCAATGCCTGCCAAAGATTGCCACAGTTGCCCGGTTCCACCACAACTGGCAACCGCCACCACTAACAACAGTAACAAGGAACCGATCATGATTGTTGCTTGTAGAGCATCGGTCCAAATTGAGGCGCGAATTCCTCCAGAAAAGCAGTAGATAACGACAATTACTGCTCCTATAATGATGCCTAAATTATAGTTCCATCCGAACACAGCATTGAGTGCTTTGCTTCCTGCTACCAGTTGGGCTGCGGCGTAGGAACCTAGAAAGATAATAGTTATTATAGCAGAGATAATGGCAATCAAACGGGAGCCTTTCATATTTTGACTTAGAAAGGAAGAGACAGTATCTGAAGCAGTTTCCTCAGAGAGCTGTCTCAACCGTTTGAAAATAAAATACCAAGCAAGATAGTCCCCAATTGCCCAACCAATGGTCAGCCAGAGGGAGGAAATGCCTATTTTATAGGCAAAACCTACTTGACCGATGAATAATAAACCACTTTGACCAGTTGCCATTGCTGATAGTGCTGTCAGCCAAGGGTTGACATTGCGACTAGCCAGTAAATAATCGGTGGTGGTATTTTGTTTGCGGGTTGCCGAGTAAATGCCCACTGCTGTAAATAACAGCAGGAACATGATAAACGTGAGTGCAATCCCAACTTGTTTAGCCATTATGTTTGTTTAGGGGTTAATGAGCGATTGCTAGGAATGGTTAATCCTATTGACTAAATCTCTGCTCATTTGATTATATGGCACCACAAGTGTTTAATGTTAATACTTCGATGTTTCTAATATCAAATTTTGATAGATGCAGTAGTGAAATTTAACTATTAGTAGATTCAAGGGGAGATTTAATAGCCGATCTGCTAGAAATAGCCAAATACATTCCCACTAAGATTACCACAAAACTGACTAAAGTCAAAAAACTAAGAGGTTCTGAGAAAATTGTCCAACCTTCGAGGGAACTGAGAACAGGAACAATCAACCCCACTAGGCTAGCAAACCCTGAAGATAACTTTTTGAGGCAATAAGTCCAAAGTCCTACACCCAGCATTTGACCAACGAATGCTAGGGCAATTACTGAAAACCACCCAGTTACGGAACTCGGAAAAAGTTGCTCTTCGGTGATTGCAGCAACAGGAAATAGCAACAGAAAACTGGTTGTCGAAGACCAAGTCATAATCGTCACAGAGTTAAACTTAGTGCGAAGTTGCTCTGCGATTAATGGGTGTACCCCAAAAAATACTGCTGAGAGTAAAGCTGCTAAATCCCCTAGTAGCTGTTGACCAATACTCAATGATAACAGATCATTTACTTCTAGTAACGTTACTCCCGCGATTGCAACAAACATACCCACGAGAAATCGACGGTCAAAGAGCTGACCAAAAGCTAGCCACCCTCCTAATATAGTAAATATGGGAGCCATATTATGCATGATGCTAGAGTTGGCAACACTCGTCTGAGTTAAAGACCAAGTCCAAGCTATCAAAGCCATCGCTAAAAGCAAACCATCTGCAATCAGTAGCCTTTTTTCTGAGCCCAGATTATTTTTATTTAGTTCTGGTTCAGTTTCCTGCTTTTGGTGACCCACATTTAACAAGTTATTCAGTAGTCCAAAGGCAACAGCCGCAATCCAAAAACGATTAAATGCCGTAGCATTTGGTCCCATTTCCATTTCACTCAAACGAATAAAAATTGGTGAAAAAGAAAGACAGATTATGCTACCAATTAATGCAGCAAAAGAATCTATTGGAAATGAAGATAGGTACTGTATTTTTGACAATTTACCTTGAGCATTCATGTTTCTTTATTTATCTATTTTTATTAAAAGCATATATGATATAGCAATTCTACGACTTGTGAGGTACAAATTTCTGGTTTTTAGGGAGCAGGGAGCAGGGAGCAGGTAAGAGTAACCCACCCCTAACCCCTCCCAGGAGGGGAAGTGAGGGAAGAGGTAAAAAATAATGTGTACCTCATAGCTACGATAAACGCTATAGTATAAACCCTAACACCTGTAGCTATTGAATGGATAGTAAAAAATTAAATTAATAGTTAATTTTGATGCTGTTGTTGTCGATATTTTTTTAAATAAATACTGTATATAAATAGCTGATAATCGGAGACTCATGTAAATGACTACTCAACCTTTATACTAATATTTTGATGTTTGCTCCTTTCAGGCATAAATAATGACTGCATTACCCCAAATTTTTTTGAGCAACGAGGTGAATAACTAAAGGTAGTTTTTGTTCATTAGTTTTAACGGTTTTTTATTCATATGATAAAAACCATACTTTCATCTCATATTAAGCAAAACTAGGAATATTTTAATCAAGTTCATAATAATTTTATTTTATATATTTACTATTTAAACTCAGTTATTAGCAGATTCAATTGCAGGTTTAATAGCAGATATACTAGAGAGCGTCAAATACATTCCGAATAAAATGACTAGGAAATTTACCAAAGTCCACAATTGAATACGTTCTCAGAAAATCGCTCAACCTTCCACAGCGCTAAGAGCTGGAATAAGCAACGCAACTAGGCTATCAAGGGGTGAGCTTAAATATATGTAATGATTAATATATGTAATGATTATTAATATCAATTTAGGCAGCGGAATAGCCAGTGTAATCCTAATTGATGTCGTAGACATAGACCGAGTAGCCATGGGCTAGAAAATTAGCGGCTTGTCGCCCTCCAATATTGCCGCAACCGATGATACCGATGGTGGGATGATTGAGGGTATATCCTCTGTCCGAAGTGTTGTTAATTGGTAACATATGTTGATTGCTTAACTTTTTTGATAGGGCGAATCTTAAGCCGAACGCTATTTAATCCCCACCCAATTCTACCAATTTACCAATATTAAAATCAATTCTTACCCAGCCTTTTAGTTTCCGTAAATTCTCTAATAAGAGTAAAGTAATTTGCCAATGGGGTACGGTTAAGAAGGGCAGGGGATCGTTGACTTGAAAAATGGCATCTGTACCCTTGACAATCTTTTGAATCCACCCTTGTAAAGCTGACCATGACCTGATCTCAGTCAGCCGCCAAATTTCATGATAGAGCCAGTAAGTTGGCTTACTGTCAGGGCGGGGCACAATCGGTGCTTGATTTTCCTCATCACTATCTTTTAGGTAAGCATCTGCTAATCCTGGATGATTGTAAAACATGGTGATAGCAGAATGGGTGCGAGGATTACATTCAATCGGATAGACGGTGCCGTCTTCGGTTTGAATGAAGTCAAAGGAAATTTGTCCTGTCAAATTTAATTCCTTGACAAATTTCTCTACCCATGCATATATCTCAGGCTTATCAAGATGCTGATAATTAACTTGGAAAGGAGACGATGGGGAACAGCAGTGAAGTCTAATTTTTCCCTTGCGGACTGTACTGTGGGTGCAATACTCCTGACCGGTAATAAACTCTTGCATTGTCCAAGGGTTTTCCTTTGTAATAGGAAGATTTTTGACATAATCTTCCATTCCTTCAAAGGGAAACTTGGTCATGTCTAAGCGAGAAACTGAATCATACTGAATGCTTTTGAGAATATACCGACTCCCATCTGCTTTGAAGTCAAAATCTAGAATTTGTTGTGGATCGGTAATTAGGAAAGACTTTGGTGCTGATAATCCCAAACAACGGGCTTGCTCGCACAATGTAAATTTGTCGTCTAACATCTGGGTGATGTCAGGAGAAAAGTGGATGACTTCGCAGTAGGGGGAGAGTAACGTTCCAGCGACAGAATCATAATAGCTCGCTACTGGGCTAGATACGGGAATGAAGGCATCAATGTTTTCTTTTTGAACAATTTTTAGTAAGGCTTGGGAATAAGCATTGGGATATTTTTCTGGTGCTGGCACGGTATAAAACCCTTTAACCGCATTATAAAATCGGTGACCAGATAGCCAATATTTATCAGTTTCAACTAAAAAGACATTGTGCCCAGACTTATGAAAAGAGCGAGCCAGTTGCAGGGCTTTGGTCATTTTGCCCCCGGTAATCAAGATGTTTTTGGAACCTTCAACAGGTATTCGTCCTCTGCGAAATGGGGAAGTTATCCAATTGATTACTAGGGAAATAAAGACGAGAGTGGCATTTAGAGGTAAGGCAATTAACAGTAAGGTTAAGGTGCCGATATTTTTTAGTAAAGCAATCATTATTTACTAGGGGAAGAACAAGGCAATGGAGCTGTTCATTGCCTTTTGTTTATTGTCTGATCGTAATTTATCTAGGTGCGTCGGATGATAGTTAAACCATCTCGCAACGGTAGTAACACTTGTTCTACTCGGGGGTCATCCGCTACAAACTGGTTAAATTTAGCGATCGCACTTCCATTGGCAGTCTGTTGCTCTGGGGGTAAATAAGGTTGTCCCTGAAGCAGGGTATTATCCACACAGATAAAGCCACCAGGAGTCAATACATCCCTGTCTAGCAA
>NZ_JAAHHU010000254.1:0-6809 GCF_010672095.1 Moorena sp. SIO3I6
CCAGCAATTATGAATACTGTAGACTATCTCCGGATTAGCTTGATTGACCGCTGCAACTTCCGTTGTCAGTACTGTATGCCTCAAGGAGCAGAACTTGACTATATCCTACGGCAAGAATTACTCACTGATCAAGAACTGCTGACTCTGCTCAAGGAGGTGTTTATCCCGGTAGGATTTAGAAAGTTTCGCCTCACCGGAGGTGAACCCCTATTGCGTCCAGGTGTAGTGGAGTTAGTTAGAGCGATCGCATCTTTACCCGAAACACAAGATTTAGCCATGACTACCAATGCCTTTTTACTGGCTGGTATGGCAAAGGAACTCTACCAGGCGGGTTTACGGCGGATTAATATTAGTCTGGACTCCCTCAATCGAGAGACATTTCACAAAATTATTGGCAATCGGGGACGTTCGCGCTGGGAACAGACTTGGGAAGGGATAAAAGCTGCCCATCAGGTTGGATTTGACCCGTTAAAGCTGAATGTGGTGGTAATTCCAGGAGTTAATGACCAGGAAGTGCTGGATTTAGCTGCTCTAACCATTGACCGCTCCTGGCACGTTCGATTTATCGAGTTTATGCCCATCGGGAACTCCCAGCTATTTGGTGAGCGGGCGTGGGTACCTTCGGAAGAATTACGGCAACGGATTCGTGAACGCTGGGGTTTGATAGAATCAAGTGTCCGGGGTAATGGCCCAGCTGATGTGTTCCAGATTTCTGGTGCCAAGGGCACCCTGGGATTTATTAGTCAGATGTCAGAATGTTTTTGCGATCGCTGCAATCGGATGCGTCTATCTGCTGATGGTTGGCTGCGTCCCTGCCTACTTAATGAACAAGGTCAAGTTGACTTAAAAACTGCTCTACGCAGCGGCGTTGATACCGCTGACTTAAGAGAGCAGGTCAGACAGTTGCTGATGATTAAACCAGAAATCAATTTCAAGGAGAGAGACTCTGGTACCGATGGTTTATATACAAGGACGATGTCACAAATTGGCGGATAGTTTTTTAGGTTACAGGTTAGTCAGGTTGAACGCGATCGCGTTCAACCTGTTAACTTTCAACCCGGGTTAGACTTTCCTGGAGTAGTACTCAACCACCAGTAGCTCGTTAATTTGTAATGCTACCCATTCCCGATCAATAATCCCATTCACCTTCCCAGTGAAGGTGTTCTTATCAAACTCTAAATGGCTAGGAAGGTTTGCTAAGCCAGGAAATTCCAAGTTGCGTTCTACTAGACGGCGGGATTGATCACGGTTTCTAACCGCAATCACATCCCCAGGGCGACACTGATAGCTAGCAATATTAACTACTTGACCATTTACAGTAACATGACCGTGATTCACGAGCTGACGAGCAGCTGGGATGGTACCTCCCATACCCATGCGGAAGACTGTGTTATCCAGTCGCATTTCTAGCAGTTGCAGCAAAGCTTGTCCAGTGGAACCGGTGGCTCGACGAGCTTTACGGACATAGCGAATTAACTGCTTTTCAGTCACTCCGTAGTTATAGCGGAGTTTCTGCTTTTCTTCGAGACGGATCGCATATTCTGAGCGTTTCCTACGGTTTTGACCATGTTGACCTGGGGGATAGGCACGGCGGGGTGTTTTACGACTTAAGCCGGGCAAATCACCCAGGCGGCGAACCACCCGCAGACGCGGGCCTCTATATCGAGCCATATAAGTTCCTCTGTACTATATTGTGTACTATCTTTACTAAAGATTTCCCAAAACTATTATCATACAATTTATTAGGGCAGTGGGGATAAGGAAATTGCCATGGGGAAAATTTCCAGCAGGTGTTAGGTCAATAGCCCTATCTACGGAAATTTCTATACTGCAAACCACCTTAGTGCTATATAACGGGATTAGCGCTACCCAACCCATACGCGATCGCTTCACGAAAGAAGGCGGGGTAAAGGCTTTGACGCAACTACCCTAAATAATCACTTCTAGGTTTATATCATGTCCGGATAATTAGTGATAAAAAACCATCTCCGATTAAACCTTATTCCTTTACTTCTGCCAAATGGCTTCGATTGGGCACAAGCGTGTAAGTATTCAACCGGACATGATTTTACTGACCCAGGACGTAATTAAAAATCAGCGGAGCTACAATTGATGCATCCGATTCAATCACGTAACTAGGGGTGTCCGTATCAAGTTTGCCCCAACTAATCTTTTCACTAGGTAGTGCGCCACTGTAGGAACCGTATGAGGTGGTACAATCGCTAATTTGGGCGAAGTAACTCCACAACTTACAGTCTTCCTTGAGATCCTGGTGGATCAGTGGCACAACGCAGATGGGAAAATCTCCAGCAATGCCACCCCCAATTTGAAAGAATCCCATGGAAAAATCTCTGGTATTTTCCTTATACCAATTAACAAGAAATACCATCAGCTCAAGACCGCTCCGCACAACATTCAAGCGACTGATATTTCCTTTAATAACTTCAGAAACCAAGAAATTTCCCAGAGTTGAATCCTCCCATCCAGGAACAAAAATAGGAATTTGTTTCTGCCATGCTGCCATCACCCATGAGTCACGAGTATCAATTTCATAATAGTCTTTAAGCTCTTGACTTTCAATAAGTTTATAAATGAACTCGTATGGGAAAAAGCTTTGGCCAGATTGATCAGCTGCTTTCCACAGTTTCAGCAGATGCCGTTCAATTTTCCTCATCGCTTCTTCTTCAGGAATACAGGTATCAGTAACTCGATTCATACCGGACTCAAAAAGAGCCTTTTCCTCTTCTGGTTTCAGTGAACGATAATCCGGTAATCTCTTATATTTAGCGTGGGCAACCAGATTGAATATATCCTCTTCAAGATTGGCTCCGGTACAGCAAATGGCATGTACCTTGTCTTGGCGAATCATTTCAGCCAGAGAGATACCGAGCTCTGCTGTACTCATGGCACCAGCCATAGTCAGAAACATTTTATTACCAGATTCCAGGTGTTTCACCCATCCTTCAGCCGCCTGAACACACACGGCTGCATTAAAGTGTCGAAAATTTCTGTTCATGAACTCTCGAATCATCGTTTTTCCTCCAATAGTGGGTATTACAGTTGAGTACTTTACAGAACTATAGATAAACGTTCTAGAAACAGCAGAATCACCCATTGAGCAAATGGGAAAAAACCGGAAGCAGCAGTTAGTTAAGAGCCTTGATGAAAAACTGGCGACTGCCAACTTGAACTCTCCCTCAGCTAAAGCAAGAAGGAAACAAGCTACGATATCAAGTCTTCATATAATTGAAAACATCGTACCGTTCGCTCCGGAGCAAAACTCCAAGGCTGACTTTGATTAGACTTAAGCCTTGATGTAGTGCCTGATGGGGAGCCAGCTAGGTTTTTTTTTCAGCACCAAACACTGCTAGAAAATCCTTATCTAGTCAACTAGCTTTTGAGGTGTATGATTCCTCGTCACAAATTTAGTAGACAAGGGGAATCACGCCCCTAACTTGTTTTTATCCCCGCCGCTTGTACACAAGGGGTTTCAACTGGGTTTGAGATCAAGAAATCCCTGATCACCAGCAACGCTTCTCGATTTGGTGTTGTTTTTAACAATTATCACGAATTCCTATGATATATCAATCTGGTAACACCTGTCTTGAAGGTTACTGGTGGAACGGACAGGGAAATAAGTGACCTCCCTCATCTGGCGTTGCTCCCGTTGTGGGATTATTGAAGGGAATGGACAGCCAGTAAGTGTTTTGCTATGGTTAGTCTTAAATCTAGAATAGCATCGGCTGTTGATTTGAGGCACTGATGGCCTGTTCACCGATTACTTTTATCTGAGTCCTGATACGATTTACGCCATGACAGACTTGATTAGTGAAATTTTAAGTAAAGTAGGGTCAGTTGCTCCTCAAGTACCGCCATACTTTGAGTCCCTAGAGACCTACGCTGTTAAGAAAGTTTCCGATGCTGACACCATTGATGTGATTGATGGCTCCGGAGAAGAGATTACAGTGCGCTTCGTTTACATTGATGCACCAGAAACTCCTAAGGGGTGGGGTTACAAAAAACTTGAGGATAAAAATCAGGACAATGCCCTCTATCAAAGTCAATTTAAGTGGGGCAACGAAGGTAAAGACTGGGTCAAACAGTTGGTAGAAGAAAATGGTAATAAAGTTAAATTGAGAATTACCGACATCGACACTCGCTACAATCGTAGGATTGGCGAAGTTTACTTATTGGATGGCACATTTCTTCAGCATAGTTTAGTCAAAGAAGGATTAGCACTGATTTATTACGATTATTTTAGTAAGTGCCCTCGTGAGATGGCTATCTCTCTTCTGTTGGCAGAGGCAGATGCGGAACGCCAAGGAAAAGGGTTATGGCAAGAACCGAAGTCAGGATTTATCGAGCCTTGGTTGTTTCGTCCCCTTAAGAAAAAGCAAAAAGCCCTGCTTGAAGACCCAGATGCAGATCAGCAGCTGGCAGAAAAAATTCAAACCCTCTATGAAGACCTAGAAGCTGGCAAGATCACTAAAGATCAGTTTGAGGATAGGTTTAAGGAGACGCTGAAGTAAGATAGCAGTTCTCAATTGGTTGAGGTAATTTTGTTCTGGGTTTTAGGGAGTAGGGAGTAGGGAGTAGGGAGTAGGGTTAAGAACATTGAATGTAGGTGATCTAGCCATTTGCCTATAAGTTAATTAATAAAATTGGACAAAAAAGATACAGTCCACTTATATATTTGCAATAATCAATACTTATGTTGAATGCCAACTGCTCTATTCCCTATTCCCTATTCCCTATTCCCTATTCCCTATTCCCTATTCCCTATTCCCTATTCCCTATTCCGAAGTTCTCTAAAAACTTTTATATCCAAAAGATTAGCCTAATTAAGGGCAAAAAAAGGATTAACTTAGAAACCGCTACAGGGGTGCATGTCAGTTTTGTTAATCCCTGATTCAGATCCCCCGTTTCCCTTAATAAGGGGGACTTTTCAATCTAATTCCCCCCTTTTTTAAGGGGGGTTAGGGGGGATCTATGTACCTAATTACAAAGTTGACATGCTCCCCCGCTCCAGCTCCAGATTTAGTAGTATAAATTGATATTACCAGTAGTTCTATGAACCGTTTTGCTGTGTATGCAGAGTTAGGGGTTTCAGAAGTTTGGCGTTATGATGGTGAATCTTTTGAGATTTATCAGTTACGATATCGAGAATATAGTCTTTGTCAATAAAGTTTGGCTTTTCCTGGTTTACCTATAGGGTAAATTGAGGTATTTTTAGCAGAGGTGGACACCAAAGATTATTTGCAGTTGGTAGCATAATTTCGGAGTTGGGTGAGGAAGCGTTAAACTCGTCTAAATTCTCAACATCCCCTTTGATATCAGAAGATGTTGAAGAAAGTTTCTAAAGCATTAGATTGCAGAGTCTAAGCAACCGTCCCAGTAATAGAGTATTGTCCTAAGCTGCCGTAATCACTATATCCGGTAACTAAGTTTCCTTGGCCAGTACCATCAATGCTTAGATAATACTGTCCTGGATAGAGGTTAAGATTAAAGCTAGCGGACAGAGAACCGATGGGATTAGAAGAGCTAATCAGTTGACCGGAAGCATTATATAGCCTAGCCAGAATGTCTAAATTAGGTCCTCGCTCAAAAGGCTGAATATCTAGGGCTATGTTGCCCGTTGTTGAATTGAACGTGAACCAGTCAATGTCGTTATTTTGTTCAATAATGCCATAAGTTTCCACCTGACCATCATTGAAAGATAGCGCTGCTGCACCGATGAGACTGTTACTATAATCGTCCAGGCGATAGCCAAAACCATTTTGCCCAGTGATGATGTCTAGGTCATCTTCTTGGTTGCTGGCACCGATATACTCACCCTTGCTCCATTGAGTTAGATTTCTATCGTTGCCCTCTCCCATAATAGGAGCCCACCCTGTTTCGACACTGCCATTGCCATGACCATTGTAGTACTCGTTGGTTAAATTACCGTCATGTGTAAGACCCAAGGTATGAGCTACCTCATGGCTAATAGTTTCAGCCACCGCTTTCTCACTGCCTCCAGCGCGATTCTCTGAAAAAACAAAGGTGGGGGTATCACTGTTCCAGTTGAATGAATTAATATAACCCACACCACCGGTACCTTCTTGAAACCAGGAACCATCTCCCCCAATCACAACGCGAATGCCCCATTGGGAATCACTATTACTAGTTTTTTTGAGTTGGTCATCGGACGGTTGGGCAGTAGTCACATTGACATTAAAGGGACTAAAGTCTTCGGCCACCCGTTGCCAAATGCGCCAAATGGTCTCTGTTTCAGCAGTGGAAAAATTTGAAGTATCCCCATCCGTGTCATAGGCAGGGGTCACAATGGAATTCCCGAAGTTCTGGTTCCATGGGGTATTTGTGGTAGTATGACCATCAAAGTCAAGGTAAATAACGTGGTCTGCGTCTGGATTGCTGTTGAGGGAAAAGACTTGGTTCGGGCTCAAGGGCTGATAGGTATTTGGTTTAGTAGTTGCAGTAATTCCAGTAGTGGTAGTACTTTCAGGTAACTCTAAATCATCGGAAACAATGCCATTGCTACCAGAAGCGTAGGGTCTGACCTGGGCAAAGTAAGTCCCACTGCTAGCACTGTAGTTGATCACATCGTTAGCATTGCTACCCTGTAAAAAGCTAGCCACCTTTTGCTTGCCAAAGTCCAAGATGCCATTATTCTTAGTGTTCCGGTAGAGTCTGAAGTTAGCATTATCACCAGCACTAATATTGTATAGATTGAGTTTAATTTGACCGTTGTTTGAGACCCTAAACTTAAACACATCAGTGCGGTCTAAGAGCCTAAACTCCCCATTGCG
>NZ_JAAHHU010000255.1:0-6790 GCF_010672095.1 Moorena sp. SIO3I6
TATTTTTATTAATGGAGGCTCTTCTGCCTACTCTCAAACCGCACTGTAACTTCACTCAGTCCATTATTTTACGTCGCTTAACTTACGACCAGCTGCCAAAGCTTTTAGTTCTTCGTTGGGCGGTAGTGTTCCGAAGTTAAACAAGTTACTAACTTATTTGATTATAAAACAGTAGATAATGTTTGACAAGGTTTAGATAGCTATAAGGCTAATAGTTGCACCTCCAGTTACTTTGCAAGCTGTATATAATTGTCTATAATTTGAGATTATTATGCTTCAGCAAATAATAGTGTTAAAATTAATCTTGTGTCGGTTTCATTAACTTTTGCAACGCTTCCAAGCCTTTTTTAACGCGGCGGGATACCGTTACTACACTGATGTCTAAGCGTTGTGCTACCTCTTTTTGGGTCAAGTCATGTAAAAAAACAAATTCCAGCACTTCACGAGTGCGCTTTTCCAAATGAGCTAGGGCTTGTTGAATGCGGATTTGGTCTTCCTGTGCCAGCTGAAAACTGCGATAGCGAGGATCTGGCACTAACTCACCCAAGCTGGTGTTTCTGTCCTCTGAATCTCCCACTGGTGTATCTAAGCTCAGAGGTTCCCGATTTTGATGAGCTAGGGTAATTTCTTGCCATTCTTCTAGGGAGATGTTTAATGCTGCTGCTATTTCTTCTTCTGTCGGTTGCCGATTTAACCTTGCTCGTAAATTTCGAGTAATTTCCACAGACTTTTGCCGTAGTGCTAGCCAGCGTCGAGGAATGCGAATTGAATAACCCCGATCTCGTAAATAGTGCTGAATTTCACCACGAATGTAGGGGATAGCGAAGGAACTAAATGCTATTCCCTTGGTGGAATCAAATCGTTCTATGGCACCAATTAAGCCAATACAGCCAACCTGAAGTAAGTCTTCGTAGCTTTCATGACACTGATTGACCCAATGATGAGCTTCTCTCCTCACTAGTCCTAAATTGAGAGCAACTAGCTGATTGCGAAGTTCAGAGGTCTTAGATTGCTGGTACTTTTGTAATAATGTTAAGCTTTGATACTTAATATTATGATTAAGGTTAGTCGCCATAACAAAGTTTAATGTGGTAGATTACAAGTAGATCACAAGTAGATCACAATCGGCTATCAGACCCCTAACTCATCCCAATTCTCCTGGATGGAACAAATTTTTTATCCTGGTAATGGTTCAGGTCGAATTGGTAATGGTTGTGGGATTACCGGTTGAAAATTTACCGGATCCAATCCCCGGAATATCTTATCTTGCATCCCTTTTAGAGAAAAGGGATCAGTCAGTTTTATTGGCGTGAGTTTATGCTGCAGTTTGGTTTGATAACATAGGTAATTTAGTTAATCTAGTTTATTAATATCCAACCACTGGCCTGATCATAATGTTATTGCTTTAATTGTAGATTTACCATTAAGTTTGTTAAAATAGTAATTTACCCATAATCCAGAATTACAAAGGATGAAAGTTTATTAATAATACATACAGGATATCGAAAACGCCACATTTCGATCAAAAAAGGGGCATACGCCCCTTAGCAATTAACGTTTTTGCCAATTTCCCATTCTGGGAGTCAGTGGCTTCCAAGACTCAAACCAACGTCAGCTATGCTTGTTTTGGTTGAATGCGAGCGTAAAATATCCCCTGAACTTTCACTTCTTCTGGCTCATCAGCACCTAAGTCAGTATCTGAGGGTTGTTCACTTATGAATGTACCAGCAATTTCCCCACTCTCCCTATCTACTTGAGCTATGCGCAGCTCAATGGTGCCTTCGCCCACATCTGCGCTCTTAACATTGGCAAACTCTTGGCTATCCGCTTGAGATGGCAAAGCAACCGAATTATCATAACCACTAGCCAGACCTCGACCTTTGGGATCTAGGAAAACAGCACCCCGATAAGAGGGGACGTAGAAATCGCCAACAAAGTCGGTGGAAGCATTGATACTCTCTAAACCAGGCTCAGTTGTGGCAACCAATTTTTTAATGGTGAACAGGAATGGGACTTGCTCACCTCCAGGCAACTGAATAGTGATGGGTTGGAAATCTATACCATCCTTTTCCAAAAACTTCAGACTACCATCTTTTTGAAAAACTAAGTCTCCTCGCACTTGAACCAAGCTAGAGGTATAACGGGTCAATAATTTGCCGGGAAGATATTCTGCCTCTTTGCGCTTAGTTCCTTCTTCCTTGACAAAGAAGGTGGTTGGCTGTACGCACATATCGACAATCTCATAGGACTGGTCGGGGTCTACAGGAATAGCACCCCGAGTCATTTCTGACAGCTGTGGACAGTTATTCGCTAAACCAGTATTTTTAATCTGGTCATAGGTGAGTCCTTCGATACTTTCCAAGCTTGCTATATCTGGAGAACAGGAAGCTGTAAAGACCCCCAGACATAAAGCCAGGAAGGCACAAATCAAAGCACGATACTTCATAGTCAATCTCAATCGTCAATAATCAGATCTAAAAATGTATGTTAGGTTGGTTCTGGAATTGGGTTGCTGGTGCAATAGGAGTTAAACAGCTGCTGCCCTCTAGGCATTGACCAGTATTATCCACAATTCACACCACACCCATGTTATAAGTCGGGCTACACACAAACTATCGGGAAGCTTGTTATTTGGTTGAACTACTGCCATTGGGGCATAGGGCATGCAAAAATGGCACCGATTCCGTGAGCCTCAGCTGTTCTTTAGAGCATTGTACACGGGAAGAGCCGCCTTTACTGCGACAGTTATTTGATGGAATGGATCGGGATAAAGATTTGGATTCAGAGCAATTACAGGCTAAATTACTAGAGATTACCGCTGATATTCGTTCTTTGGCAAAGAATTACCAAGGTGATAACTTAGCGCTGTTGGCTATACTCAGGGGTTTAGAGGAAGTCCATGGCGAGATTCGAGACGGGTTCTTTCAAGCCTCATTGCCCGATACTCGCCAGAAACTATATGATTTGCTAAAGGATATTGAAGAAAAGGGTGGTTGGCCCTACATTGAACGCATGAATCTAATCTCTGTACTTAAGAAGCTGCCTTAGTCAGCCCGACCTAAGCAGGATATCAGCAACGACCACTAGGAAACTGTTGCCCTTGTCGGGGGATGATTGATCGAGATTTAGAACAGAGGGAAGAGTCCGCAAGAGGGGTAAAACCTGACTATATCCCGCTTACATTTAGGAAAAACCTTGGTTGCTGAGCAACTCATCAGTGCTAGCCAATGGTCCAACGTCAATGGTGGTAGCCAATACACCCACTGGACAAAATCCCGAAAGAGTGACTTAAGTTAAGTAATTACTATCAGTACTACTAGATGACGACAAAATGGCGACACAAGCCAGCTCAGGCTTTGGCGGGTCACCAAGACACTAACTCTTTCCAATGCTAGGATTTTGCCGTCAGAGTATTAAAATTTAAGTAACTATATACTACTATTATGGCGATTGCCGGAGATTCAATTAAATTTGGGACAGACGGCTGGCGAGGTATCATTGCCGCCGATTTTACCTTCGAGCGCTTGGCAATAGTTGCCCCTGTTGCTGCTCAAGTTCTGGCAGATGCTTATGGGGAAACCACGGGTAGCCAAACGATTATAGTGGGGCATGACCGACGCTTCATGGCAGAAGACTTTGCCAAAAAAACCGCAGAGGTGGTTCAAGCTGCTGGTTTTGATGTCTTACTATCTAACAGTTATGCTCCTACACCAGCCTTCAGTTGGGCAGCCAAGTCCCAAAATGCTTTGGGAGCTTTGGTAATTACTGCTAGTCATAATCCTGGCAATTACCTAGGCTTAAAAGTCAAAGGAGCGTTTGGTGGATCAGTTCCTCTAGAAATAACTAAACAGATTGAAGCCAAACTTTCTCAAGCACCAGCTACACCTAAGAAAGAGGGGAGTATCAAGACCTTTGACCCATGGTCAAGTTACTGTGATGCTTTAAGACAAAAGGTTGATATTGCCCTGATTCAACAGCTGATTAGTCAGCAGAAACTGACTGTATTTGCCCATGTCATGAATGGTGCAGCAGCAGGAGGCTTGAACAAGATTCTTGGGGTACCCATTATCGAAATTAAGGCCGAACGGGATCCCTTATTTGGTGGCAAATCCCCAGAACCTTTACCCGGTTATCTGTCTGAGCTATTTGAAGCGCTCCAGAATCACCAGCGTCAACCGGGTGTTGAATTAGCGGTTGGGTTGGCATTTGATGGGGATAGCGATCGCATTGCAGCCGCTGATGGTGAGGGCAATTTCCTTAGCCCCCAAATCCTGATTCCTATCCTGATTGAACATCTAGCATCACGACGTAACTTTAGTGGTGAAGTGGTCAAAACTCTTAGTGGTTCTGACCTAATTCCTAGAGTGGCAGCACTGTATAATTTGCCAGTTTATGAGACTGCTATCGGTTACAAGTATATTGCTGACCGGATGTTATCTACTCCTGCCTTGCTAGGGGGTGAGGAATCCGGAGGCATTGGCTATGGCAACCATATTCCTGAGCGAGATGCTCTATTATCAGCACTTTATATATTAGAAGCGATCGCTAAATCTGGAAAAGACTTAAGTGAACTCTACAAGAGTCTGCAAGAGCAAACTGGCTATGCTTCTGCCTATGACCGGATCGATTTACATCTATCGGGGATGGAAGTGCGATCGCGTATACAAGAACAATTACAAACCGAGCCTCTCCAAGAAATTAATGGTCAGGCAGTGGTGGATTGCCAAACCACAGATGGGTACAAATTCCGTTTAGCTAACGACAGCTGGTTGCTGATTCGCTTTAGTGGCACTGAACCCTTATTGCGACTCTACTGTGAAGCCGCTACCCTTGAACAGGTAACTCAAACCTTAAACTGGGCTAAAGATTGGGCCAGTAAGTTTTAGAGTTAAATTTGGGATTAATGTTGGATTTTGGATTGGCTAGTTTTGGTTGGGTTATTGAAAATCTGGGCTTTGGTGAGTAAGATCGCAATCGGGCATTAAACGCTGCTTGAGCTGTATCGAACTGACTCTGATTGCCAGTTAACCTTTCATCAAACAATCTGACCTTGTTGCTTTGAGTAATCCAAAATCCCAACATCAAACCCCAAATTTGCTGCCAAAATTACTGGTTGTAGCTACAGGCAATCCTGGTAAGCTGCGGGAGATGCAGACATACCTAGATTCTTTGGACTGGGAATTGCAGTTAAAGCCACCAGAGCTAGAGATTGAAGAAACTGGAGATACATTTGCTGCCAATGCTTGTCTGAAGGCATCAACGGTAGCCCAGGCAACTGGGCAATGGGCAATTGCTGATGATTCCGGTTTGCAAGTAGATGCCCTAGATGGTGCTCCAGGGATTTATTCTGCACGCTATGGCAAAACCGACCAACAGCGAATTGACCGGCTACTAGAGGAGCTAGGTTTGGAAGTCAATCGGCAAGCCCAGTTTGTTTGTGTAGTGGCGATTGCCCGTCCAGATGGTGCGATCGCTCTCCAAGCGGAAGGGATTTGTCGGGGGGAAATTTTGCCAGCTCCTCGGGGAACTGGTGGCTTTGGCTACGACCCAATTTTTTTTGTTCCAGAGCAGGGGTTGACATTTGCTGAGATGGAGCCTCAGATGAAGCGATCTTGCTCTCATCGTGGCAAGGCTTTTGAATTACTACTGCCTCAGTTGAAACAGTTATGCTAACTAGCGTGGCTAAAACCGTCAACTCCCTATAAAAATCGACTGAGGCACGCTAACTCAGTAAACCGTGCCTCAGCTACCTTGGTATATTGGTATATAGGGTATTTAGACCGCTTCTAGATTTTTTTCCCCAGTACGAATTCTGACCACCTGATCGACGGGGCTAATGAAAATTTTACCGTCGCCAATTTCACCGGTGCGAGCTGCAGCGATCACTTTGTCTACGACCATATCGACTTGATCGTCTTCTACGACAATTTCTACTTTGAGTTTTTGTAGGAATTCAACCGTGTACTCTGAACCGCGATAACGTTCAGTCTGACCTTTCTGGCGTCCAAAGCCTCGAACCTCAGACACTGTCATTCCGACAATGCCAGCGTTGACTAGGGCAATTTTGACTTCGTCTAGCTTAAATGGCCGGATGATGGCTTCTACTTTTTTCAAGTTCCTAACTCCTCAGTTGTTCTGCTATTCATTTGTTATATGAATAGCATGACACTTTATCTGACTGTGGATGTGGAAATTTTTCTAAATGCTGATAGGGTGACTCTGAGGTGTTGATCTCGATTGATCAACCGCGAAGACGACTCGCTTTTCTGTATTTATATATTTATTAGCTGCACAGGTAATTGGTGACTGCCCACCGACTCATGCTCCCCTGCTTTTCTGCCTTAGCATCCTTCCCGTCTTTGCCGTTTATTTACTTAACTATACCTTGAGCCTGTGGCAAAATTGAGGTAGGCCCATCTATTCACCATTCCCAGCATGACCGCAAGCACACCCACCCTGGCAACCAAATACGAACCGAAAACCACCGAAGCCAAGTGGCAACAATACTGGGAAGAAAACCAAGTCTTCAAAGCTGACCCCAATCACCAGGGTGAACCCTACTGCGTTGTTATCCCCCCACCTAACGTTACTGGGAAGTTGCACATGGGTCACGCCTTCGAGAGTGCTCTGATCGACACCCTCGTCCGTTACCACCGGATGACAGGACGCAATACCCTGTGGCTACCAGGAACTGACCACGCTAGTATTGCTGTACAAACCATTCTCGATAGACAGCTAGAAGCTGAAGGCAAAACCCGCTATGACTTGGGACGGGAAAAGTTTCTTGAAC
>NZ_JAAHHU010000256.1:0-6784 GCF_010672095.1 Moorena sp. SIO3I6
CTCCCTACTCCCTACTCCCTACTCCCTACTCCCTACTCCCTACTCCCTACTCCCTACTCCCTACTCCCTACTCCCTACTCCCTACTCCCTACTCCCTACTCCCTACTCCCTACTCCCTACTCCCTAATTTATAGCTCACCCAATTAATAACTCCTAAAAATGCTAATGAAAGCTCAAACAATTCTAGCGAGATATGCCCAAGGAGAAAGGGATTTCCGAAAGGTAAATCTCAGGGGTCAGTCATTCCAAGGGAGAAACCTGTCTGGGGCAGATTTTAGTGACGCTGATCTTAGAGGAGCTAACTTTAAGAATGCGATGCTCAGGGGAACTAAGTTCCGTCAGGCAAAGGCTGGATTACAAAGATCCTGGTCAATTGTTATTCTATTGGTTTCATCGATAGCGTTAATACTATCAGCAATTGCTTCATTTTATGGTGGGAGTTATGCAGCATTTATTGTTAACTATGTCCAGGGTTCAAACCTAATCTTTGCCTGGATAGCCTTGGTAGCAATAATTGTTTTATTTTTTGTTATCCTTGGTCAAGGTATTCAAACAGTCCAAGCTTTAGTGGTAGGCTTGGTCTTTGCCTTTGCCGTAGCTGTTGCTGTCGCTGGAGCCTTTGGCTTAGCCTTCCCCTTCGCCCTAGCCTTTGCCTTAGGCTTACCCTTGGTCATAGCCCTAGCGGTAGCTACCACTGGAGCGGCAGTGGAAGTGTTTGATGGTGTCTTAATTGGAGTCTTAGGCTTGTTGGTAGCAGTAGGTGGAGCTGTAGCTGGAGTCTATGCCATACAGCAGTTAGCCTTGCCCTTTGCCAGAACCGGAACCTTGGGCTTCCAGCTCGCCTCTTCCTTAGCTGGAACTTTAGCCTTCCTCTTGGCTTTACTTGGTTCTTACCTGGGCTGGGGTGCTCTAACGGAAGACCCTAAACATGCCTGGATTCGGACGAATGCGATCGCATTTGCGGCTACAGGGGGTACTAGCTTTTACAACGCTGACCTAACCGATGCTGACTTTACCGGAGCTACCCTCAAAAATACAGATTTAAGACAGGCTAATCTTACTGGTACTAGTTTGGAAAATACTAGTAAACTTGACTTGGCTAGACAGAGCTAAGGTGAGCTATCAGTGGTCAGCCGTCAGCGGTCAGTGGTCAGCTTATTTGCTACGGCCAACGGCTGAGGGTTCTTTCCCTATTCCCTGTTCCCAGATCCGCTGTTCCCTTTCCATTAATATAGCGCTATACTTTTAAAGTTTCTTAATTTGCTTCAATCAGAAAATATGATATATTGTTCAGTGAATATACTGAACCCAGTTTATCATCAAGACTCTGTTCCTTCGGTTTTCCCTAGGGAGTCTAATCCCTAAGTCAGGGGAAATACATCTAAATTAATTAATCAGCACAAATAATCTAATTATTAATACTTCAGGTAAGCCGTCAGCCGTGAGCTTTTAGCTCACGCTACGCGAACAGCCGTCAGCTCTTAGTTATCAGCTTGTTTTATTCAAAAGCTGAATGCTGAATGCTGAATGCTGAATGCTGAATGCTGACCGCTGAATGCTGATAACTGATAGCTTACTATGTTACTACCACTAATGGAAGCTATGAAAGCTAATGAAGTTCTAACCAGATATAAGAATGGAGAAAGGGATTTCCGCAGGGTAAATCTCAGAGGTCAGTCTTTCCAGGGGCAAGACCTTTCAGGAACAGATTTTAGTGAAGCTGATATTAGGGGAGCCAACTTTAAGAATGCTATTCTAACCGGAACTAACTTCTGTAAGGCCAAGGCGGGATTACAAAAACGGTGGGTAACTGTTCTTCTGTTAGTTTCCTGGATAGTGTCAGGACTATCAGGAATTCTCTCCTTCCTTGGTGGGGGGGTAGTAGCGTTTATCTTTGACAACTTAGATAACCAAGTCTCCGGCTGGATAGCTTTGGTTTGTGTAATTATAGTATATATTGTTATCCTGCGTAAAGGTATGGGAGCAGGAGCCGTCCTCGGTTTCGTCTGTGCTTTCGGTGCTGTCAGCACCGTTGCCATCGACAGCGGCAGCGTCAGCGGCTTCGCCTGCCCGATTGCCATCGCCAGCATCTATGCCGTTGCCATCACCAGCGCCAGCGCCAAGACCAGCGCCAGGGCCAGCGCCAGGGTCGTTAGCCTCTTCATCACCAGCGCCAGTGTCAGCGCCCTCGCCTTCCGATTAAGCGGATCTGTAGACATAGCCGTAGCCATAGCTGTAGCCTTAGTCTTAGTATTACTTGGTGCTTACCAGGGCTGGCGTGCTCTAAAAGGGGACCCCCGAGATGCCTGGATTCGCACTACTGCGATCGCATTTGCGGCTACAGGGGGTACTAGTTTTTACAACGCTGACCTAACCAATGCTGACTTTACTGGAGCAACGCTCAAAAGTACAGATTTAAGACAGGCTAATCTTACTGGTGCTTGTTTGGAAAATACTAGTAAACTTGACTTGGCTAGACAGAGCTAAGGTGAGCTATCAACCGTCAGCTGTTAGCTGATAACAAGGGTAAATATTCAGTTGGGAGTGGGGAGCACTTCCCACATTCCCCTTTCTTTCCCTGTTTCATGGGTATAGCGCTATAGTTTTTGATTGTTCTAAGTCTTTTCGCTCAGGATTTTAAGTGTTTTATCTGAGAAATTGTTATATACTCAGAGCTCTGGTTTGTGATAGGATCATAATTGATTAAATTGAATCAGTTTCTAATTGAAACTTCCCTCCTTTGATTTTCCTTGGCGATTATGATCGCGAAGGCAGGGAAAATGCATCTAAATTAATCAGCAAAAATACTCTAAGAATCAATACTTAAGGTAAGCATTCAGCAGTCAGCTGACGTAACAGAGATTAAAGCAATGCTTAGCTGTTTTATTCAAAAACTGTTCGCGTAGCGTGTGCGTAGCACATAAGCTGATAGCTGATAAACCACTATATAACTATCACTAATGAAAGCTGAAGAAGTTATAAGCAGATATAAGAATGGAGAAAGGGATTTCCGTAAGGAAAATCTCAGAGGTCAGTCATTCCAAGGAAAAGACCTTTCAGGGGCAGATTTTAGTGAAGCTGATATTAGGGGCGCGAACTTTAAGAATGCTACTCTAAAGGGAACTAAGTTCTGTAAGGCGAAGGCTGGATTACAGAAACGGTGGACAATTGTTCTTCTGTTAGTTTCATGGATAGTGTCAGGACTATCAGGAATTGTATCCTTACTTGGTGGGGCGGTAGTAGCGTTAATCTTTGACAACGACTTAGAATCCCAAGTCTTCGGTTGGATAGGTTTGGTTATACTAATTGTAGTATATAGTGTTATCCTGCGTCAAGGGCTCGGAGCAGGAGGCGCCATCGCCAGCGTCATCGCCAGCGCCATCGCAATCGTCATTGCAATCGTCTTTTCCATCCCCATACCCGTCGCCAGCGCCATACCCGTCGCCAGCGTTATCGCCATCGCCACCATCATCGCCATCGCCACCATCATCGCCAGCGCCAGCGCCAGCGCCATCACCACCATCATTACCAGCGCCACCATCATCGCCAGCGCCGTCGTGGGTGCCTTCAGATTAAGCGGACCCGTAGACATAGCCGTAGCCATAGCTGTGGGCTTAGTCTTAGTATTACTTGGTGCTTACCTGGGTTGGCGTGCTCTAAAAGGAGACCCCCGAGATGCCTGGATTCGCAATATTGCGATTGCATTTGCTGCTACAGGAGGTACCAGTTTTTACAACGCTAACCTAACCGATGCTGATTTTACGGGAGCTACCCTCAAAAGTACAAATTTAAGAGAGGCTAATCTCACCTGTACCTGTTGGCGAAATACCATAAAACTTGACCGAGCTAGACCAGGTAAAACTATCTTAGCTGATACTGCTGTCAGAGAATTATTGATAACTGGTAATGGTTATAATACTAATTATAGTAATGCCAATCTTAGAGGCGCAAATTTAAAAGGAGCTAAGTTAAAAAGGGCTAATCTAAAACTGGCTGATATTAGCGAAGCTACCTTAGAGGAGGCTAATTTAGAATGGGCTAATTTAACTGAAGCTCAAGCAGTTGGTACTGATTTTACTCATGCTTATTTAACCGGAGCTTGTTTAGAAGCGTGGAATATTGACTCAACAACTACCTTAACTAATATTGATTGTCAGTATGTCTTTTTACTAGAGAAGCCCAATCCTCAAGGAAGTCGAGAGCGTCGTCCCCATGATCCTGATCGGGTTTTCCAACCAGGGGATTTTGAAAAGCTCTATAAAAAGATTATGAATACCGTGCAGATTCTGCTGCGGAATGGTGTTAATCGAGAAGCATTTCGTCAAGCCTTCCAAAAAATAATGGCGGAATATCCTGAAATTACTCATGATTCGATTCAAGCCATTGAGAATAAAGGTAATGATGTTTTGCTTACCTTGGAAGTGCCAGAAGCCACAGATAAAGGTAACGTTGAAAAACAATTTTTACAAGTTTATGAAGTTAGGTTAAAAGCAGAGAAAAAAATTGCTTTTCTAGAGGGTAGAGAAGAGGCGATAACTCACCATATTCAGGATCTAAAGGAAATTGCTATAGCCTCTAAAAGCAATCAGTCATCGAATCCTATAGTTAATTTTACAAATACAGCTAAAGCGGAGAGTAATATGTCAGATAATTCACAGAGTTTTAATATAGGTAATATAGATCAAAGCCAAGCTAATAATCCTAATAACTTTAATGTTTTCAACGACAATGCTAGACAAATTAACACGAATAATTTTACATCAGAGCCAAAACAAAGCCTAGCCGAAGCAGCAGCAGAAATCCAGCAACTCCTAAACCAACTATCCCAGACTAATCCCACTACAACCAACAAAGAAAAGATGATAGTTGTAGGTGAAGTTATTGACCAAATTGAGACTAACCCAACTCTAAAAGCCAAGGTTATCAATGCCCTGAAAGCAGGAGGAGTGGAAGCTTTCAAGGAAGCTATAGATCATCCTCTGGTGAATATTTTGATGGCAACAATTGATGGCTGGAGCGAGGTTTAGGCGTAGGGTGTGTTAGGGACGGGCTCGCAATGATTTTCTCCGTCGCCAGTGTTTAAAAAGCCCGTCCCGTAACGCACCACCGGGTTAAACAGCTTTAATGAGATGTATGAAATTAATGTTTAGTAGTAATTTCCGAAATAGCGTTGCCTCAGTCTTTGAATGAATATCAGTAGAGTGGGCATCCTGCCCGCCCGCAAATCTATTAAATATCAGTAGAGTGGGCATCCTGCCCGCCCGCAAATCTATTAAATATCAGTAGAGTGGGCATCCTGCCCGCCCGCAAATCTATTAAATATCAGTAGAGTGGGCATCCTGCCCGCCTGAAAATAAGCATGAAACTGGCAAGATGCCAGTTCTACCAAGATGCCCATTCCATGATCTATTGAAACTGGCAAGATGCCAGTTCTACCAAGATGCCCATTCCATGATCTATTGAAACTGGCAAGATGCCAGTTCTACCAAGATGCCCATTCCATGATCTATTGAAACTGGCAAGATGCCAGTTCCACGCCTGATGCCCATTCCATGATCTATTGAAACTGGCAAGATGCCAGTTCCACGCCTGATGCCCATTCCATGATCTATTGAAACTGGCAAGATGCCAGTTCCACGCCTGATGCCCATTCCATGATCTATTGAAACTGGCAAGATGCCAGTTCCACGCCTGATGCCCATTCCATGATCTATTGAAACTGGCAAGATGCCAGTTCCACGAATTTTTAGCCTACTCCAGTCAGTAATGCCACCGATTAAGATGAGAAATAGGAACAAATTTCTCTAATCTTGTCACAACAATCAACAATGAAAGGACTCTGGCTCGAAAACCAGCAACTGCAACTGCGCACTGACCTCCCTGTGCCATCACCACCCTCTGATGAAGCCTTAGTGCGGGTGTTGCGTGCGGGGATATGCAACACGGATTTGGAACTAATCCGAGGCTATTACCCCTACAAAGGTATATTAGGTCATGAATTTGTTGGTGTTGTGGAAGATGGACCAGACAATTTAGTCAACCAGCGGGTGGTGGGAGAAATTAATGCGGCCTGTGGTGAATGTCGATTTTGTAGAAGTGGACAACCGACTCACTGCCAAAACCGTACTGTCTTAGGTATTGTTAACCGTAACGGAGCCTTTGCTGACTATCTGACCTTGCCAGTAAAAAACTTACATCCCTTACCCGATACTATTTCTACTGATGCCGCCACCTTTACTGAACCTTTGGCTGCTGCTCTGGAAATTCAGGAACAAGTCAGGGTTGCTCCCGACCACCAGGTGTTAGTAGTCGGAGACGGTAAGCTCGGACAACTGGTGGCACAAACCCTAGCCCTAACGGGCTGTAATTTGCTAGTGATTGGCCGTCATCACGAGAAGTTGGCCAATTTAGAAGCCAGAGGAATTAAAGTAGGCTTTGCCGATGCCATCACTAACGGTAGTTTCGATATCTCAGTCGAGTGTACTGGCAACCCCGAAGGCTTTGCCCTTGCCCGTGGAGCCTTGCGCCCACGAGGTACCCTCGTCTTAAAAAGTACCTACGCTGGCCAGCTAACCTTTGATGCATCATCTCTGGTAGTAGACGAAATCACGCTAATCGGTTCCCGTTGCGGTCCCTTTAAACCAGCCATTGATTTACTAGCACAAGATAAAGTAAATGTCAACTACCTGATCCAAGCTCATTACCCAGTTGAAGAAGGGTTAACCGCCTTTAACCATGCCCAGCAGCAGGGAGTCTTGAAAATTTTACTGACCATGGATCAGAA
>NZ_JAAHHU010000257.1:0-6723 GCF_010672095.1 Moorena sp. SIO3I6
CCATGAGCGACTGCATCAAGACAATGCCGTATCCCCAAGAGAGATCCGGTGGATTGCTGAAAAGTCGGGATTGATAATCGTGATTTTTTTGGCATCATGGAAGTAGCTCCTATTTAGGTGGGAGGAAAACCGCGCTGGAGATGATTAACGGGCATGACCAGCGCGGTTATTAGTATCAGTCTTTACCTTATATAGTATAGATAAATCCTCGAAAAAATGCAAGGGTTAATTAAAATATTTTACATTTATTTGCAATTAGTTTTATTAACCATTTTTAGACTCAATTCTGTCTAATAAATTTACCTGATTTTTTTATTAACTGAGCTACAAATTATTGGTTTTTAGGGAGCAGGAATCCCCTCTGATCCCAGGGCTTTTTTTGGCGTCGGACTCAAATGTAATTGGTGGGGAGATAGGGAGATAGGCAGATAGGGAGATAGGGAGATAGGGAGATAGGGACGCACCCGTTCCCTGTTCCCTGTTCCCTAAAAAACCATAAATATCTACTTTCTAACCAACAGCAAATCCATCAAATTGACGCATAAATGGGGCATGATACCCTAGGACAATATCTTGTTTCGGTATCCCTAATTCAAGTAACTCATTCGCCACCCCAAACTCGGTGCCATCATGTTGAATCCAGATTTTTCCATCAAGAATATCAATGTGAATCAAAGGTCCGAAAACACGACGATAATTTTGCCATCCTGCATGAAAGACTTGATAATGATCTTGCTCAGGATCGAAGAATTTATAGACTTTGATATCTTCATTGGCTAGCTTAACCAGACTATGCTTTTCCAAGATTTCCTGAATCAAATGACGATACTGAATTAACTTATCCACTGCAAAATTACCTCCTGATTTGGCTCATATACCAATAGGTTTATGTTAGATTCTTGAATCGTTTGCTTTGCGAAAGGACGACGAAAAAATTCTTCGTAAGTATAGGTAGGAACCGCTAGATAAAGTTTACGTTCCGGTTGTTGCGCTTTTAAGGCAATTCGATAACTTAAACATTGTCCCACTGCTAAGTAAAATTCATAAATTGTAGAAGAACCGATAAAACTTTTCACCTCAACAGCAATTTTTTCAAGACCTTGCTCCGCTGCAATTAGTTTCTCTCCTGCCAGATCTATTTGAATACGAGCGTTATCAAAATCCAGGTAGAGTGGATCGTGAGTGATAATCCATCCATCCTTAATTAGTCCTCCTTTGACAGCTTCATGAAAATAATCCTTAGCAGACATATGATATGCTTTTCCTGAATTTTAGCAATAGTTCACGTTATTTCTTCTAGACTCTTAAAAGAAGCTATCCAACCACATCAGGCTTTTTTTAGTTAAAAAGATTTAACTTCTCAGTAAAACTCATGACCGCAAGGGTTTTGACTGGGGCAGAAATGCCCAACTGTGAGGTTGGTAAGCTCAAGGCGTAGCCGTGGGATGATCTGATATCATGTTCAGTTGAATACTTACACTCTAGTCGAATCGAAGGCAGAGGGCAGAAGGCACAAGGCAGAAGTAAAGAAGTAAGGTTTCAAGGAAGAAGGTTTTTTATCTCTAATTATCCGGACATGATATCACTCTTCCAGTCGATAGTGGTCACACAAAATAGCTTGAGATGAATGCTGCTGGCTATTTTTTTCCTACAAAGCTAGGTTAAAAATATGCTGTGCGGATAACTTGAACTGGGGAAAAGTCGTGGAAACAATGGGAGTATTTCCCGTAAAGGGCGTCATCTGATATTCGCCGTCAACTAAATGACAAACAAAAAATGTGGGTTGCTTGGGGTTGCCGATAAACTTTCTCGCCCCCAATGCGGCATAATCGATAATCCAATATTCTTCGATCCCCATCTCTTCATAATCTCTAAGCTTATTGTAGTAATCGTCACGCCAATTAGTTGAAACAACTTCGACGATTAATTTGACGGAATCAGGATTTTGAATAATTGATTCGCTTTCCCACCGAGATTCCGCCCCCATAACGTCTTGATTCAAAACAATAATGTCCGGTTCATAACCTGAGTTTTCCCGTTTTGGTTTAACAATTGACTCTCTAGGAATAGTCCAAATGCCTCCTTTGTCTATCTGCCTGATAACTATCAATAGTTGCTCGATCAGAGAACCGGTTAGATTTGAATGTTTCCCCTTTGGCTTGGGCATTTCGATAATTACTCCATCATACAGTTCGTACCGGACTTCTGAGTTTTCGGGATACCAGCTGATAAATTCATCAAAGCTGTATAATTTCTGTTCGGCTTTGGCTTGAGTCATAGATCGTTCTTCTTGAAGCTGAAATTTATGGTGACAAAATGACACTATTCTGTTATATAGTCTTTATGGCATTTACCAGGTACGCTGATCAACCTCAAAGTCCCCCTTTTTAAGGGGGATTTAGGGGGATCCCTTGGTACCTAATGGGATAGAGAATTGCTATAGTGAAAGAAATTGAGGCATAAATTCAGATGGCAAGTACCACTCCTAATGATACTCGTGTGACAGCTAGGCTTCCTGCATCGGTCAAAGATACTTTACAAAAGGCTGCGGATTTAACGGGGGCAACCTTAAATCAATTTATGGTTCATGCTCAGGTTAAAGAAGC
The DNA here is from genome assembly GCF_010672095.1 of Moorena sp. SIO3I6. NCBI lineage: Bacteria > Bacillati > Cyanobacteriota > Cyanophyceae > Coleofasciculales > Coleofasciculaceae > Moorena > Moorena sp. SIO3I6. Next base: position 2,607 of record NZ_JAAHHU010000257.1, read on the forward strand.
CCAAAAAGTGATTAATGCAGAACAGGTGATTCATTTATCACCCCAAGATGCGGATATAATTTTTAGTCTGATTGAAAATCCGCCTGCCCCTAATAAGCATTTAAAAGAAGCTATCCAACGGCATCAGGCTTTTTTAATTGAAAAAGATTGAACTTCTGGCTTATTATGATAGATACGGGTTTGAAGGAACGAAAGAGCATCCATTATTGTTGTTTTTGCCTTTATCTAGTTTAGGTAGTGCGTGAGAAGCCAGGGAAATAAATAGAATCGATTAAATCTCAAAAATAGAACTTTCGAGAAGATCAATAACTGCTGAAACAGCTGTTTGTACCGCTCCTTGAACTGAAGCATGATTAATTGCCAAGTGTTCCCCTGCAAAGAAAACACGGGGATTATCTACTGGATAAGCTTGACCGAGTAATGGTTGATAGTTCTCCCGATCCCCTGGAGCAAAATAAGCATAAGAACCAGAACCAGACTGATTATCTTCATCCCAAATACTATGAATAATCTCATCAGTATAGTCTTTAATCTCAGGATGCAGTTGGGAAACTTCCTCTAAGGTTAAATTGGTTTTAGCTGTTTCCTCTAAAGTCCTAAATTTCCTGGAATTATCTTCCCAGCGATAAGCAGCCGTTAATACTGATGGCTGATAAGAAATATCCTTATCTTTAGCAATAAAGTGAGGTTGAGAAATGTTTGTTGAGTCTAATTGAGCATTATCAGAAGGATACCAACACTTTTCGAAATTTAAATCCGTAAAGCTACCACCCCCATAGACATGATCGGCAAATTCCCAAGGACGAGCGGTACAGTGTAATAGAGTTTTACTGGAACTGCAATACCCCAAGTTGTTAATAGCTTCCCGTTGTTGGCTAGGTAAACTAGGGTCAAAATTAATCTGAGCCAGAGCAGTAGCAGGAATGGTACAGATAATATAGTCAAATTCAGCGGTTTGTTGCTTATCCAGCTTATTCCAGACCAGCCTAACCCCTCTATCGGTCATTTCTATAGTTGTTACTCTGGCTTCAGTCTGGATTATGCCTGATATCCTTTTAACCAAAGCCTTAATTAACGTTTCCAGTCCTCCGATTAGCTCATATTGTTCTACTCGATGCCAAGCAAAGAAGTCAATTAAACCATTTAACAGAGATACTTTGTCGTAATGAATTGCTCCAGTAGCATGACCGAGTAACTCAAAAGCATCGGGAGAAAGATGACTGCGAAAATAGTCGGTAACCGTTAGGGTATCCCATTTTATAACTTGATCACTGGTGAAAGTGGGTGCAAATAACTCCCATTTCTCTTTTTCAGTCAAAGAATCGATTAATTCTTCCAATAACTGGTCGTAAAGTTCCCCTGGGTCTTGTTGCTCATCAGGGGTTAAATTGTAAACACCAAACAACTCTTGGTAACTATCTAAACGAGTTTTATTACCCCGTAGATAATAAAAAGCGCCGGGATTGTAATTAATAAAAGGTCTTTTTGGTAAATTAAATTTATCTATATAGTGTAATGTGCAGCCATGACTAGTAGGAATTCGCATTGCGCCTAATTCCCCATAAGTACCATCACTAAAATAATGAGTCTTAATTCTTCCTCCAAGGCGAGAATCAGCTTCTAATATAGTAACTTGATGGTTGAGTTGACTGAGTTCATAAGCACTAACAAGCCCAGCAATTCCTCCACCGATAATCGCAATTCGTTTGCGAGTACCACCTTGATCGTAGGGACTAAGGGAACCAGGATGACGATACAGGCGCTCAAAGGAAAAAGGTCGCTCTAACTCTTGTGTATGGCGATAAGGGTTAAACATCCAGTGTTATCCTAAATTAGGGCTTAAACTGATTCTCCATCAAAAATGCGTTCGCGTAGCGTGACCTACGGCCAATCGCGTAGCGGCTCTTTAACAACCGAATAAATTAAATATTGCAATTATAATAACGATTATCGAAACTTATTATCCTTTTAATGCAAAAGGCAATATAAAAGAGGGTTTTCAGGTAATAAGCGTCAAAAAATACTGTACCTAATAAGTTCTAGAAATGTCCTTAGTTCTTAGTTAATCCTTAATCCTTAATCCTTAATCCTTCGTTCATCCTTTTTTTGACTTCGATGGGGTTTTAGGTGAGCGTGAACCCCCCTTACCATTGTCTTTCTTACCATTGTCTTTCTTACCATTGTCTTTCTTACCATTATCTTTCTTGCCAGAGTTTTGGGGTTTGACAGGACCATTGAGTTGCTGACGTCCATTGCGAATTACTCTAAGCATGTCACTGAGGTGCTGCTCAATATTGTAGAGCACTCCGTCAGCGTAGGCATCTGCCCCATTTTGAATTTCCTCACACTCCGCTAGGGTCATTTGGCGCATTTGCTCCAGTTCCTGCTGGGCTTTGCGGCGCATCTGCTCAAGCTCCGATACCGTTTGCTTGTGCATCGCCTCACACTCTTTTTGAACTTGTTGGCTGATTTGTTGGGCTTCGTGTTCCGCTTGCTGAATAATACCGAGTTCATCTAAAATCATTTCAGCACGCCGCTGAGCTGTCTCAATGATTTCTTGAGCGTACTGTTCAGCTTGCTGGATAATTGCATCGTGTTCTTCAATTATTCTAGTAGCTTGTTGAAAAGCTAAGGGCAAATTTTCCCGCACCAAGTCGAGTTGAGCCAGCAACAGTTCTTCATCAATCAGGGTGCGCCGGGTAAAGGGGATGTGGGGGCTATCGAAGATTATGTCCTCGATATAGTTAAATTGCCCCTGAATATCTATGTCTCCTGATCCAGGATTAAAGGATTCAGTAGGGTTTGGGGGTTTGTTTTGCTCGGGTGGGTCGTACCGGGATGATTCTTGGCGTAACATCGGTATATATCTAAGGCAACCTGTTGGGGGACAAGATGATCGACGGAGCCGCCAAATTTGGCAATCTCTTTGACTACGCTACTACTCAAGAAACTATATTCGTTAGAGGTGGCGAGAAAAACCGTTTCGATTTCATCCCAGAGGGTATGATTAGTATGAGCCATCTGGAGTTCCTTCTCAAAGTCAGAAAGCACCCTTAACCCTCGCAACAGTACTTGAGCTTTCTTCAGTTTGGCATATTCCACCGTTAAACCGGTGAAACTGTCCACTTCCACATTAGGTAAGTCTTGGGTGCAAAGTTTAATCTGCTCGACTCGCTCAAGCACTGTGAACAAGGGAGATTTATTTGGATTGCGCAGCACCGTCACAATCACCTTATCAAAGAGTCTACAGCCACGCTGGATGATGTCAAGGTGTCCTAGGGTAATGGGATCGAAGCTGCCTGGATAGATTGCAATCACGACGCAAGTATTACCAATGGGTTCAAGGAGTGATTATATAGCTTGTTTCACGGCGATGACATACTGAACTATTAGTGAAATATTAGTTTGTTAACTCATTGGTGATTAGTCACTAGTCATTAGTTATTGGTTTTTTTGATATAGTATAGAGCATTTTAATTGCAGCCCCACACTGTCCCCCTTCCGTCCCCCCATCCATTCCATCGGTTAACCCATTTACATCTTTTAACCCATCAGTTGCGCCATCTGCCTATTGCCCATGCTACGCTGATCAGCAATGTGTTCAGTACGCACACTCTGTGTGACCAACCGGTTAACCTAAACCCAGAAACGCCTATGGTACACATCAAGCGAGTGGAACTCTCGCGGTTCAAATCCTTCGGCGGCACCACAAAAATCCCCCTCCTGGAAGGATTTACCGTAATTTCTGGGCCAAACGGGTCAGGCAAATCCAACATCCTTGATGCTCTTCTATTTTGTCTTGGTATCGCCAGTTCCAAAGGAATGCGAGCTGAACGCCTTCCTGATTTAGTTAACCACAATAAAGAACATCGAGGCACTGTCGAAGCGAGTGTCACAGTTACCTTTGACTTATCTGACTTCAATAACTATGACGAGTTACAGGTTAAAGAGTTGGAGGAACCGTTACAGGTTAAAGAGTTGGAGGAACCGTTACAGGTTAAAGAGTTGGAGGAACCGTTACAGGTTAGCAAGTTACAGGTTGTTCGCGAACAACCCAATAACCTTCAACCCAATAACCTTCAACCCAATAACCTTCAACCCAATAACCTTCAAACCA
>NZ_JAAHHU010000258.1:0-6718 GCF_010672095.1 Moorena sp. SIO3I6
AAAGGCTTGAAAGCCTTGTCGGGTATGCCTTCTGCCTTCATGCAGCCAGCCCTATTTATTTCCTATTCATAATTCCTAAAATTTGTCAAGTTTTTTGTAAAGAAATATGTTTATAAAGCATAGCTTGATAAGGGGGGTTAGGGGGGATCACTAATCACAGAAGACTGTACCTCGTAAGTGGGAGAAATGCTATATATCAATTACCCTGCCGTCGCCACCAAGCACGGACTAGTTTAATGTCGTCATAGGAGTAACTTTCTCCTAAGTATTCCCGTAATTTTCTCAGATACTGATCACCCACTTTTTCAATGGCTGTAATAATTGGCTCATGGTGTTCCAATGGTACCAGTCGTTTTAAATCCACTGGCTGATTCATTTCAATTAATTGGCTCAAATGATCTATAATAGTTCTGGTAGTATACCCTCGTTGTTTAGCAATTTCCTCTACACTTAACCCTTGTTGATAGAATTGCAGCGTTTTCATATAGGTACTGGAGGGCAGGGGTTCTGGTAGTTTTTGCTCTTGACAAAATGCCCGAATTTCTGAAATAAATTGCTCGCCATACTGGGTGACTTTATACTGAGTCACACCGGAAAGTTTGGCAAATTGCTCTAAGGTTTTGGGTTTCATCTGTGCCATCAGTTTCAGTGTGGAATCGGCAAACACTACATAGGGCGGAATCGATTGCCGGTCAGCTAGCTGTTTCCTTAGTTTCCGCAGTTTCTCTAGCAGAAGCTCTGCTTCAGCTGCTCTGGGGTTAATTTCTCCTAAGGCTTTTTCTACAGATGACTGGGAAATAGGAACATAAACAGAACGTTGTTTGCGCAGGATTTCCCAACTTAGTTTATTGAGCTTCAGCACGGAGTAGCCATCGGTGGTTTGGTCTACTAATCCCTGGTGCAAAAGCGATCGCACTAGAATTTTCCAAGCCTCTGCAGTTTTATCTTTACCAATACCATAAGTAGAGAGTAAGTGATGGCCATATTGCTCAATTTTTTTACTTTTTGAGCCCCGCAACACTTGAATAATGTGGTTCATGCCAAACCGTTCCCGACACCGGGCTACACAAGAGAGGAATTTTTGAGCTTCAATCGTCCAATCTTCTACTGGCTTAGGATAGCAACAGTTATCACATTTGTCACAATTCCCTGGAAACCGCTCACCAAAGTACCCCAGCAAAATCCGGCGGCGACAATCTGTGCCTTCTGCGTAGTCAACAATCTGATTTAACTGTTGATAGGCAATCCGTTGTTCCTTGGGATCGGGCTTTTGATCAATGAGATAATGAAGTTTTGATATATCACTAGCGCTATATAAAACGGTACATGTGGCTGGTTCCCCATCCCGTCCTGCTCGTCCCGATTCCTGGTAATAACTTTCGATGTTACGAGGTAAATCGTAGTGAATCACAAAGCGTACATCGGGCTTATTAATTCCCATCCCAAAGGCTACGGTAGCTACGATTACCCGCACATCATCCCGGATAAACCGATTTTGATTGGTTGCCCTAGCCTTATCCGTCATTCCGCCATGGTAAGGTAGGGCAGAAATGCCATCATTCTCTAACCGGAAAGCTACTTCCTCTACGGAACGGCGGCTCGTACAGTAAACTATACCAGAACCTTGGTGAGAACGGATCTGTTGTAATAACTGTTTATAGCTTTGCCGTTGTTTTGGTTGAACGTCGTAGTAAAGGTTAGGGCGATTGAAACTAGCGATGTGAACCTTGGGCTGTCGCAATGCTAGTTGTTGGATAATGTCCTGTTGGACTCGATTGGTAGCAGTAGCGGTCAGGGCCAGCACTGAGCTATGGGGATAGCGGTGACGTAATAGTTTTAGTTGCCGGTATTCTGGGCGGAAATCATGCCCCCATTGTGAGACACAGTGCGCTTCATCAATGGCAAAGGTGGGAATACCGATTTGCGATCGCACTCTATCCAAAAATGGGATAAACTGCTCTGCTAGTAACCGTTCTGGTGATACGTAGAGTAATTTTATCTTACCCTCAAGGATAGCAGCTTCGCGCGATCGCATTTGTTTGAAGCTCAAGGTGCTATTGATAAAGGTAGCCCCAATGCCATTATCTTCCAAAGACGTCACTTGGTCTTGCATCAAGGAAATCAGAGGAGATACCACAACGGTTAATCCGGGTTTGAGGAGAGCTGGCAGTTGATAGCACAAGGATTTACCACCGCCAGTGGGCATGATAATCAGTAAGTCCTGATTTTCCAGCGCTTCTTCAATAATCTGTCGCTGTCCTGGACGGAAACAGTCGTGACCAAAGAAATGTTTAAGGGCATGCTCCAGGGATGGCGACTCTTCCATGGTCGTGAGGGGATTGCGATCGCTTCAGTGTTTGTGACAGGACTTACGTATTGCCCCCTAAATCCCCCGAGCGAGGGATTGCTCGCTCGGGGGACTTTCGTGAATCTGTTCCCCCCAGTATTGGGGGGTTAGGGGGGCAAAACCAACTAAACTTCGTAAGTTTTATCTGATTAGATTCATAGCCTTAAAAACTATAACATAGACGTGCTATTCCCTACTCCTCACCTACAACTAAATCCCACAGGGCATCAATACCTCTGCCCACATAGTCGGAATCTTGGTGTTGTTCAATCCATTTAATCACAGTAGGGAGAACATGATTCGATGGTTTGCCCAATTGACCCAAGGCTTTGGCTGCGCTCCTACGCACAAAAGAATCATTATCCTGAAGCAGAGCTAGTAGGGCGTTGACTACAGCTTCTGAGCTTTTGCCCAATTTGCCCAAGGCTATGGCTGACCACCGACGTAAACGAGAATCATCATCCTGAAGCTGTGCTAGGACGACCTTGACTACGGTTGTTGAACTGTTGCCCAATTTGCCTAAGGCCAAGGCTGTCCACCGACGCACACCAGCATCGGGATCCTGAAGCTTTGCTAGCAGGGCGTTGACTATGGTTTCTGAGCTATTACCCAATTTGCTCAAGGCATCGGCTGCACCCGAACGCACACGAGAATCATCATCCTGAAGCTGTGCTAAAAGGGCGTTGACTACGGTTTCTGAGCTATTGCCCAATTTGCCTAAGCCATAGGCTGCCCCCGAACGCGCACGAGAATCATCATCCTGAAGCTGTGCTAAAAGGGCGTTGACTACAGTTTCTGAGCTGTTGCCTGAATTGCCTAAGGCTACGGCTGCTCTGTCACGCACACCAGGATCGGGATCCTGAAGCTTTGCTAAAAGGGCATTGACTACAGTTTCTGAGCTATTGCCCAATCTGCCCAAAGCTATGGCTGCCCTCCAACGCACATCAGAATTCTCATCCTGAAACCTTGCAAAGAGGGCGCTGACTACGGTTTCTGAGCTATTGCCCAATTCGCCCAAAGCATCGGCTGCCCTCACACGCACATCAGAATCATCATCCTTTAGCCGTGCTAGCAATATTGTAATTACCTGATCTTTTTCCCCTAACTCAGCTCGATAGTTCAGCAATCGCCACTCATCAATTAAATCCGATTGCTCTTTAAACAATTTCAATACCTGTTCTAGAAAATCCGTTTCATATAAACTACAAATTATCTGAAAAACCTGCTCGTGAACATTTTCTCCAACCCGCTCTTTACTACTCACTTCCAACTCAAGCAACCGCTCCACAATTTCTTGCACTAACTCACGATCAGCACCACGCAAATTCTTCGGGTCTTCTGCCAAACAACTACCAGCAAACAACAAATCCCGATGCAACCACTGCTCGTAGTTACTCTTATTAGTCAAAACTGTCCGAATCGCCCTCGCTGCCTTTTTCGGTTTTTGTTGCGCTATCAGCAATAGTAACACCTCGCGCCAGTGGGAGTCATGCAAATGCTCCCGAATCTGACTCAAAACAATCTCAAAATCCCCCTCATTATCCGCCTGATAGTCAATCTCTTCAGCACACAAATATTCCTGAAACGTCTTATGAACAAAACCATAACAATTTTGCCCTTGCTCATTCAACAAACCAGTGCGATCGCGAATCAAGGTGACAAATGCTTCTGCTTCTTCTTTAGCTTGATATAACTGCACCTGCTTCAAGGTTTTAATCTGCTGACTCAACTGATCAATCAACTCATCCCGGTCTATCAACGTCCCACTGTCGTTATCTTCAACATTTACCTGGGTATGAATCCAATACGCCAACAATTCCATCAATCGGCGCAAATCATATAAATCTAGATACTTAAATATTCCATGACTGCTGATTTCTTTGTTAGCATCCCAAGACGTTAACAAAGTCTTGACAGCACAATTATAAAGCTCAAACCGTTCTTTCGGCAATACCGCTTGATAGCGATGAATTAAAGCAATGATTGTCAACAATAACGGATTCCGTGCCAATAGCTTAATCCGGTCATTATCATCTAGTGCTTTTCGTAAACTTTGCTTGCGCCTTTCAGCTTCTGCTTGGTCTTGAAACCTGCTGTTATACCAGTTATCAATAAACGCTGAAATCTTCTGATCATCAAACGGTTCAATTTGATAGTGGGGAAATTCCTCAGTGCGGAAAAAGTCGCGCCGATAGCCAGCCGGTCTAGATGTAATAATAGCGCGATTTCTGTCAAACTGTCCCAAAAAATTCTCGATGCGCCTGACTACATCATTCCGTTTAGCGTCTTCTGCGACTTCATCCAAACCATCTAGCAATATCAACGCCCTACCATCAGACAACCAATGCTCAAAAAATCCTACTGGTAACGGTTTCACTGACATCGTGTTTTCAGCAAATACCCGAGCATAGTCGATCAGGCTTTTATCGAGATTTATCGCAAAATCTCGCATCCTAATTAAAATCGGTAGCCAGTCCGTATCAGCATCTAATCCTAAAATCTCAGGATTTTGCTGAGCCAACATTACTGCAAAATAACTCATCAAGGTGGTTTTTCCCGAGCCTGGCGCACCCAATATCACCACTCGTCTCGACTGACTTTGGCTCAATAACTGCTCCGCCAAGAATTTCCGGCCAGTTGTCTTTGCCAATAGTGCTATTTCTGAGGTTTCCCCACTACCAGCTGCTAACCAATCCCGTTCCCAAGCGCCAGCAGTTGATAGGTCTTCCACCACATCTGGCATTACAAAAATTTGCGCTAACTTCTCCGATTTTTCTACTTCTTGCCCAGGCACAGCAATGCCAGCAAATTTAACATCATCAAACCAGTTAGCTAGCTGCTCACAATAATCCTGTTTAGCTACCTGAAATTTTAGATAAGTATCCGTCTGCTGAAAATAAGCATTAATAAATTTCTCTATCCAAGGCTTAATACTATCTTGATTCAGTTTAATGTCATTGGCTTCAGCTTGCTGTTGAAATACCGTGCTTAAAATCTCCCGATCAGGCTTACCTTGATTAAGTAAGGGTTTTTGTAATTCCGCCAAAACTGCTGAATGTGTAAAATAGTCCCGCAAAAAATTATTAACTCCATTCCAGCCATCCGGTCTAGCCTGAAAAAATAAGCGCTGGCTCGGAGCCAGTTGTTTTTCCCATTCTTTTACTGCCGCTTCTCCCGCTTTGATTGCCTTCTCTACATCGCTTTTACTCAGAGCTTGACTTAAGCTATCCCATCCTTGTCCCGAAACAATCTCCAATAACGATTCCCCTATTTTCGGGATTGCCCAACCGGCTAATACTGACAAGGGTTCTATCATTGATCTCTAGTTATCGTTAATTAGATTAATTATAGCAATTTAGGGAGTAGGGAGTAGGGAGTAGGGAGTAGGGAGTAGGGAGTAGGGAATCGGGAATCGGGAATCGGGTTTTTTGCGTGGGTTTGGATCCCCCGTTTCCCTTAATAACGGGGACTTTCCAGATAGATTTCCGGGCTACCCTTAGGAAGCAGTGAGTAGGGATTAGGGAGCAGGTATTCGGGTTTTTTGCGTGGGTTTGGATACCCCATTATCCCCCTTAATAAGGGCAGGGCTGTTTCATTCTCGCCAAAAATAGATGGGGAGATGGGGAGATGGGGAGATGGGGAGAATTTTGGACTAATACTCGGGATTTTGGGCAAATTTATCGTTCCCTTACACCAAGGCCGTTAACAAATTGTTAGTGATTTGAGTTGATTGAAGGCTGCTAATTCGTCAGATTTTAATGACTAAATTTGGGCATTTTTATGGAAATTTTAGTTTATTTCCCTATCCCCCTATCCCCCTATCCCCCTATCTCCAATAATCGTTAACTTACTAAAGTTTGAAACAGCCCTGCCTTAATAAGGGGGACTTTCCAGATAGATTTCCGGGCTCCCCCCTTAGCTAAGGGGGGCTGGGGGGGATCAATCTAGTAAATGCGATAGAAAGTTCGATACTCTGAAATATCCCCTACTATAACACATAATTATTCTCTCAACTTAAATGCTATCCCATAATTAAACTCTCAACTTAAATGCTATCCCAGTATTACGGTATTAATTTAATAAACTTAATGATCTCAACTAACAGATAAGTGATGGCATGGCAGCTACACTATACTTTTAAAGCTAAGATAATTTATTGGTAATTATGTTCGATTAGTTTAACTATAGCAATTTAGGGAGTCGGGTTTTTTGCATGGATTTGGATCCCCCATTATCCCCCTTAATAAGCTATGCTTTATAAACATATTTCTTTACAAAAAACTTGACAAATTTTAGGAATTATGAATAGGAAATAAATAGGGCTGGCTGCATGAAGGCAGAAGGCATACCCGACAAGGCTTTCAAGCCTTT
>NZ_JAAHHU010000259.1:0-6711 GCF_010672095.1 Moorena sp. SIO3I6
GCGGTGGTTGTACTGTTTTAAGCAGCGGTGACAAGTCAAGGTAATGATCGTTTCTGCTTGAGCACAGACCTCCAGGTAATTTCCTTGATGAGCCACTTGCACTTGACCTCGAACTGGGGTCAGTGTCTGTAAATCCACCAAGAATTGATTGACCGGAGTTACTTCTGTGTGCTCTGGTAATTTGAGCAACTCAGGAATATATATCGCCTCCATAATGCTTATCCTTTGCAGTTGACTGTTAAGCGTTGATGGTTAACCTTGAGCTTCTCAAACACTCATAGGACTTACGCATTTGCCCCCTAAATCCCCCAATATTGGGGGACTTTGACATCATTACCCCCCAATATTGGGGGGCTAGGGGGGCGAAATCCACTTAAGCGCGTAAGTCCTGACTCAGCAAAAAGCGACCATTTATAGACTTAAATAGTTATATAGAGTTAATGCATTATGTTAGCCAGGTGATGGGAAGAATCCCAAGTGCAATCAGCAGTGAGAGGGGTAAAACTCTTAATCTGTCAATACCTGCGACGCACCACCAGTCGTCGGTCTGGCTCTTGCCCTCGACTAAGAGTTTCTAAATCCTCAAAAGCCTTGAATAGGGTATGGACTTGACGCCGCTCTGCTGCCGATAGGGATTTCAATTCAAATTCTTTCCCGGTCTGACGGACTTTCATAGCAGCGTGTTCAGCGATCGCTTGAAGTTCCACTTGCCGTCTGGCTCGATAGCTATCGATATCGATAACGTAAACGGCTTGTTCTTCCTCTTCATGACCCAAGTTAAGGAGGGAATTTGCTAAGTACTGGATAGAATCGATAACTTCCCCTTCCCGACCAATTAAAGTTTGAGTGTCTTTCGAGGTCAGTTGACTATTATCGATTGTCAACCAGTAGCTGGGTCGCTCTCCTAGGGGAGCGTCACCATCAGCTACCTCTATACTGGCGGGCAATCGAGATAAGCGCAGGAGTTCTTCTAACCACTCTTTACCACGCTCCTGATGTTGATTTACCATACTAACTTGATGCTTTTTTCTTTGAACGCTTGGGCTCAAAAGGCAATGCCTCTCGACCCTCTCCAGACTTAGCTGCTTGTCTTTTTGCCTCTTTTTCCTGCTGCTCAACTATTTCTTGCAAATTCTCTGGCAGAGGTTCTCTCGATAGAATGAAAGTCTGGATAGTTTGAAATATATTAGCTACAACAATATACATCAATACCCCAGCTGGCAGGGGAAAGAATAAGAACATGCCAGAAAACAATACTGGAGTAATCTGATTAACTACCTTTTGCTGGTCACCGGCTTGCCCTGCACCTGCACCTGAACCAGACAACAGCTGGTTGACGTACAAACTGATCCCAAAGAAGAGAATCATACCTACGATATCCCAGTGGATAGTGCCATCGTCATCAAAAGCACCCACTCTTCCTAAAGCATCAATAAATAGAAAGCCTTTGTTAGCAGCTATTCCCGTTAAGGTTCCCTGAAGCTTTACCTCTCCAGGCATCAGGGCTTCTAGTGTCCCATCTTCAAGAATACGTAAGCGGTCTTCTCCGTTGACTATTTGCCAAGTGGGAGTGATATCGGTTTCTGGATGCTGAGCAATTAGTTGATTTAAGGGTTGACCTTCAACAGTTTGAAACTCTACTTTGGTTTTTTCCCCAACTACCAGCTTATTTCCTGCCGGAAGTAGGGCGATGACTGGTTCATGTAAGCCATCGGTAATGTAAATATTTTGGGGTTTGGTGGTAAAGACTTTAGGCTGGATATATTCCAGCTGTTCTTGGGGAAAAATTTGTAAGTTGACGTCGTAGTTAATGTTTGCAAAGGGTGATCCCCGCAAGGTCGCAAATAGGGCAAACAGAACCGGCATTTGTACCAACAGTGGCAAACAACCGGCTAGGGGGTTGCCAAACTCTTGGAACAGCTTACTCATTTCTTCCTGCTGTTTAGCCGGGTCATCCTTGTAGCGCTCTTTTATTTCGTCTTGCCGCTTCTTCATCAAGGGTTGGGTGACTTTCATGCGCCTCATGTTGCGAATGGAGCCAGCATTAAGAGGGAAGAGGGCAAAGCGAATCACCAGGGTCAAGGCTATTATGGCTAAACCATAGCTAGGCACAATCCCGTAAAAGAAATCCAGGATTGGCAGCATGATGTTGTTGGAGATAAATCCGATACCAAAGTCCATTCGTTTGACGTTAACCTAGGCGCTATTGTAAAGTTTTCTGTGTCTAATGTAACTAATCTCCGTCCCTATGCGGTTCGGGTTTCCGACTTTTATCAGGTATATCTACTGACATCAAGGAGTTGAACCGATTTTGGTGGCCAGATGTAGGAAAGGGAAGACTAGATCAGGGCAAGGGACCGATGTCAAGGTTTTCTTGGCAATGTTCTGTCTACATCATTTTGATGGCACTAACGGCTTTGCCTGTTTTGTCTGCTGCTCGTTCGGCAATGTAGTCGTAAATTTCTCTAAAGCGCGGTATTGCGCGCATTTCCAAACGGCTACCATCTTTTAGGGTAACGACAATATCTCCCCAAGTTCCTATACCACGGGGAACTGTGGCAATCTTTGAAATTTCAGAATAGATCACATCTGAGCGATCGCGTCCCCGCCAACCCCCAGTTATTGATATGCGGCGGCTGGTAATCCGATACCGTAGCCATAGAGCCCTGACAATAGCAGCTACGGTTAGAGGTATGAATATAATCGTAAATGCCAACAATATGCTAATGATCAGATCTCCCCGGTGAGGGCCACCCTCATAAAATACATCTTCTCTAATGCCCATCCAACACCTCTGCTTTTACCAACAACTTTTCTAATTCTCTCAAAAGTTGTGCATATTCGCACTCTCTGGCTTCTGGTTTTACTATTACGACTAGTTTCCAACCGGGGGATAGGCGTGGTAATAACTGCCTGAGGGCGGCTCGAAGTTGCCGCTTAATCCGATTTCTAACAACTGCTTTCTTACTGACTTTTTGGCTGATGGAGATGCCAAGACGGGAGGGAGGGTGATTGTTTGATAGGGATTTTTCTGGCGCAATGGTTTCTTTGGCAATCGCGGGAATAGTACTCTGTTGTAAACCCCGTAATGTTAGGTAACGCCCTGAACGACGAATACCTGAGCGATATACTTGCTTAAAATCTCGCCAGTGCTTAAGTCGATTGGCTTGAGGCAATCCCAATGCTTAACTCTAATCCTTGATTAATATCAATTCCTTGAGCAAGATAAAGGCAGAAGAGCCACTGGAAATGGCTGTTTCTTAACCTTTTACCTTTCACTTGCAGCAGGTCGGCATCAATGCTTGGATGACTAGACCGAGAGACGACGCCGTCCCTTGCTTCTGCGAGCTCTAATCACATTGCGACCATCTTTGGTGCGCATCCGGGCACGAAAACCGGATTTTCTTTTTTGCTTACGGTTGGTTCCGCCTAGAGTGCGTTGAGTCATGGGTTTGCTGGAGGAATACTATTAACGAATACTATGAAGGATTGATTGCCAACTATAGCTGATTGTTGATCATACCATGTCAAGGGGTGATCTATCAAGCCAAGCGATCAGTTATCAGTTATCAGCTATCAGCTATCAGCTTAAGCGCTACGCGCACGCTACGCGAACAGTTATCAGTTATCAGTTATCAGTTATCAGCTATGAGCTATCAGCTATCAGCTAATGAGTTAGGTCACAGGCTAGAAGCCTGTGCCACTGACCGCTGACCACTGACCGCTGACCACTGACCGCTGATGGCTGACCACTGACCACTGACCACTGACCACTGAATGCTTACACCCCTTAGATAGTTTAGTCCTGCCATGGTGTACTAGGGGATGGCTCCTCTGTGGAAATCACCTTGAGTAAATTCCGAAGACCTTGATTCCACTGTTCTAGTTTTAAATAGTCGGTCATTTCAATTTCCTCAATTAAGCAGTTAAGGGATTCATCAAGATTAGCTAGCTCTAGGATTTTCGCCATCCGATTTGCTTCTAATTCAGACAAAACCGGAAGAGCTATTAGCTGGCGATACTCTTCCGCTAATTTAAGATTTTTTTTACCGAATAAAGTGTTGTCAACCTCGTTACCAGTGAGTTCGTCATTAAAATTAGTACCTAAGGCTCTTTCAATACTAATTAAAGTTTGTGCTAATTCCTGATCTTGCTCATCGGTGTAACTACCAGTGTCTTCAGCCAGATTCAGCTTAATACCAGAGTTGATTAGATTTTGAAAGTCAACGGTATCACGACCTTCTCCACCGTCGAAGTGGTTGGAACCGCCACTGTCTCGGAAAGTGTTATTTCCTGCACAATTAACACAAAAAGTCTGTTTATCATCACCCTCTAAACCAAAGAACATGTTGTCAACCTCGTTACCAGTGAGTTCGTCATTAAAATTAGTACCTAAGGCTCTTTCAATACTAATTAAAGTTTGTGCTACTTCCTGATCTTGCTCATCGGTGTAACTACCAGTGTCTTCAGCCAGATTCAGCTTAATACCAGAGTTGATTAGATTTTGAAAGTCAACGGTATCACGACCTTCTCCACCGTCGAAGTGGTTGGAACCGCCACTGTCTCGGAAAGTATCATTTCCTGCACCACCGACATATTTGTCATCACCCTCTAAACCAAAGAACATGTTGTTAGCTTCGTTACCGATCAGTTCGTCATTAAAATTAGTACCTACTGCTTTTTCAATACTAATTAAAGTTTGTGCTACTTCCTGATCTTGCTCATCGGTGTAACTACCAGTGCCTTCAGCCAGATTCAGCTTAATACCAGAGTTGATTAGATCGTGAAAGTCAACGGTATCACGACCTTCTCCACCGTCAAAATAGTTAACACCGGCACTGTCTCGGAAAGTATCATTTCCTGCACCGCCTTGGAGGACATCATTACCACTATCACCCCAAATTCGATCATTCCCAGCGCCACCTTGAATTACATCGTCACCTTCTCCACCAAAGAGTTGATCATTCCCTTCATTTCCTTGGATTACATCATCACCCTGATCTCCAGAAACTACATCATTACCTCCCTTTCCAAGAATTACATCGTCACCTTCTCCACCAAGGAATAATTTATCATTGCCTTGATTCCCTTGTTGGATTACATCATCACCCTGATCTCCAGAAACTACATCATTACCTCCCTTTCCAAACAAATTATCCCCTTCCCGTTCTCGAAAAATATCGTTTTCAGGGAGATATTCTAAATTATATTGGTTGAGTTTTCCTACACTAATTGCCATTTTTTTATTTACTCCAATAATGGAATAGAGCGTTTTTCATAACTATAAGGTACACAGGTTTTTTCCCTGTTTATTCTTCTGTGTTCCCTGTTTAATAAAAGCCAGTAATCTTTACCTCACCCAATTAAAAAATGCTGTATTGATGCTAACAAATTAAGATTACAGCGTTTTTCATAACTATGATTCACCTGAGGGGGTGAGATACTTTATAAAAGGTATTGAATACCGGATAATACTTCTTCGTAAAATCCTTTACAAGTTAAGGAATTACTTCAGTAAAGTTTCATTGATTGCATTTAATTAGTTTACTTAATGCTATTAATAATAGTAACATATTTTATCAATTGTATGTCCTTATTTATAAACAGTTAACAATTATGTTTTTAAACAAAGATCGGGGCAATCAAAGTAGGAATGCCCCTAAGCATTTTCCCCCCTGATTAGCTATCGCTAATCATAAGATTTTGTTTATTGATGATCAGCTTTAAGCTCAAAAAAGTTTTCGCGCAAACGCTTTAGGGCACGATTACCTCGCTGCCTGGCAGACGCCTCAGTCACAACTTCTCCGTTAGAAGCTAGATGGCTCACTACTTGTTGCCAAGATAAGCCTTCTATGTGCCGTAACACCATTAGCTTGTTGTCCTTTGGCTCTAACTTTTGAAGAGCTAGCTCCAACAGCTTTAAGTCTTCATCCTTAGAGTTTGCCGAGGAAAGGCTATTGCTGGCTTCTGGTGCTAGTTGATGCTCTATGAAATTAGAGTCCCATGACTGCTGTTTTTTTTGTTCCCGGCTCATTTCACGGATTACATTAAAAGAAGTTCCCCTGATCCAGGCTCTATGGTTTTTAATCTCTTGGCCAGATTCTAGCCGTTTTATTCCCCGTAAATAGGTTTCATTAATTACCTCGTAGATTTGGTCATCCGGTAAATTAAATTGGCGTAGTTTGGACTTGATTACGTTGAATAATGCAGCATAATATTTTGCTTCCTTCGTTTCTAAAGAGGTTTGGTTAAATAAATTTTTAACCGCTGATTCAAACTTTTTTCGAGGGTTTAAAGTTTTTTTTATCGTCATTGAAAACGTTTTCATTACTTATAATATAAATTAATTTTTACCTACTTGCTACTCCCTGAAACTCATAATAAAAGTACTTAATAAAATTTATAATTGCTATATCAATTCTTCTATGCTGACCTTACAAAAT
Organism: Moorena sp. SIO3I6; assembly: GCF_010672095.1. Taxonomy (NCBI): domain Bacteria; kingdom Bacillati; phylum Cyanobacteriota; class Cyanophyceae; order Coleofasciculales; family Coleofasciculaceae; genus Moorena; species Moorena sp. SIO3I6. The sequence continues at coordinate 6,444 of NZ_JAAHHU010000259.1, forward strand.
ACCTCATATTTGTACTTATTTTAATTTTCATGCAAAATTAAAATTGATACTTTTCTGATTATTTTTAATTTGAAAATGTTACTATAGCGTTTATAGGACTCATGAGGTACACATAATTGTTTGACTATTGGCTCTTACCTGCTCCCTGCTCCCTGCTCCCTGCTCCCTGCTCCCTGCTCCCTGCTCCCTGCTCCCTGCTCCCTGCTCCCTTCTCCCTGCTCCCTACTCCCTGCTCCCTGCTCCCTGCTCCCTACTCCCTGCTCCGCTG
>NZ_JAAHHU010000026.1:0-103479 GCF_010672095.1 Moorena sp. SIO3I6
ATAAACCTGGGAGTTTCCACCACACCATGGGGGGTCACAAACACCCCAGCTCTTGCTTTAGTGTGGCTACAGGAAGCCTGACATTGAAATGAAAAATTAATTTTCTGTTGATTCAAGTTGATCTAGGTCTTGAAATATCGTTAACTAGACGATAGCGTCTAATTCAGTTAACCCAGGTGAAACTCTTGCGTCTTTGATATTGTGTATTCGATGCATCCAACTTGAAGCAAGCCAATACTTATACCCTTGAATTTCATTTATCAACCTGTAACCTGTAACCTATAACCTATAACCTTCTAACCTTCTAACCTTCTAACCTAAAAAGGACAATCTCCATCATCATCAATTTGCACATCCCATTTCGCGCTTAGAACCTGTGTGACCATAGCTTCAAGGGCTTCTGCCTGAAGTTGCTCAACACACTCTTGTTGTAAGGGATTCAACAGGGGAATTAGCCGCAACTGACGATTTTCGCTAATTAGGTCAAAGTAAGCTTCTTGCTCTGGAGACTGACTCAGTTGTAAATAGTCAAAACTATGGACATTGATGTAAAGTGTCCGATTGGCAATCAGGGTAGAGCAATGGGGATCAGCAAATACTTCCTGAACTAACCCTTCCCCCTGGTTTTTTAGTTGACCATCGAGAGTGTGGATGTAACGGACGCAACCTAAATCACCAAGCAAGCGTTTCATATCTCGCTTGTTGATGATAATGCCAGTTTCAATGATGCAAGGAGCTGGGAGTTGGTGTCTAGATTGGTGGTGACTCATGGATAAAAGCCTATAATGCTTTTCAGGGCTGATATTGACATGCAACTGGTTAATTTAATTGATTGGCGAGGCAAACCTAAAGGTGAAACCAATTGATGAGAACACAGCTACGGCAACGGGTTAAAACCAACAATAAAGGTGTTAGGTGTTGGGTTAATGGTTATCGTACTTAATACCTAATCTAAGCATGCTTAATTGTTAATACAAGGGTATAAGCGTATAAGCGTGCCTAGTAAGCAGCAACAGATAATTCCAATAGATGCAGGGAATAATCGCGTGTTAGGTGTTTATCCTTAAATAGTTCATAGTCAACTAGTCAAATCTAGACAACTAGATTACTACTTTTTAAGGGTTTACCCTTATTGAGTAAACACCAACAGCTTATACCCCAAATGGGATAAACCCATTGCCAACTACTTTTCGACCAAGGAATGTTGATTGAGCCGTTTTGGTCGGCACGAACTAACTAGATTAGCAGCCCGTTGCTGTTGAGACCTAAGCCATAGGGTGAGGTAACTTGCTGCTTATAACAACAGCTTATGACACAATACTATCTCAATCTTTCGATGGTGCTCAAAGGAAAATTCAATAAATTTCAGTAACACCAGTTACCCATGAAGTATTTCACTGGACAACAATTTAGGCAATGGGGACGTCAACTTTTCCGTTCTTTGAGGGATGCTGTAACTTTTTATACCAGCATACCTCTACCAGGTACCCAGGAGATGGAGTTTCGGGGGATTGCCCGTTGGGCACCGATCATCGGATTGCTGATTGGGGGAATACTGATAATATTAGACATCTTATTGCAACAGTTGGGGATGCCAGCACTTACTCGCTCTGTTGCAGTTGTGGTCAGCTGGCTTGCCCTGACTGGAGGATTACACTTAGATGGGGTGATAGACACAGCTGATGGTTTAGCAGTTCCAGATCCCCAGCGCCGTTTAGATGTAATGGCAGATAGTGCTACAGGAGCCTTTGGGGCAATGGCAGCCTGTACTCTATTACTGATCAAAACCGCTGCCCTAACTGATATCGGGGCTTATCGGTGGGCAGCTTTGATGGGAGCAGCTGCTTGGGGACGCTGGGGACAAGTAGTAGCGATCGCATTTTATCCCTATCTCAAACCCACCGGTAAAGGGGCATTTCACAAACCATGGATACGTATTCCCCAAGATATTCTCTTGGGATTATTCGTTGTCTTAAGTTTATCTCTAGTGCCAGTGTTGCTAGATCCCACAAATACTTGGTTATCCTTAACCATGGCCATCGGAGGATGTGCGATCGCTCTACTGACTGGCGGCTGGTTTCACCGCCAGCTGGGGGGACATACTGGAGACACTTACGGAGCAGTGGTGGAATGGACAGAAGCCCTGTTTCTGTGCTTACTGACCCTGATCCTTAACTAATTACTTTTACTAATTCTTTGTCAAAGACGACCTGTTAGTTTATCGAGTACTTACCGACTCGACCACTAACCCCCTAAATTGGTTTAAGTCTGGTTATCTTTAATCTGAACTTGCCACCGCCGGTTGAGCCAAAGGCACGCACCCTGATAATGTACTCATCTGTCTCAGTGATGCGAGCAAATAACAAGGAGTTAGTACTGCCATCGGGTCCATCATCATTTTCCGCTACCATAGAACCGTCAGAAGCTATCACAGAGATCATCGTGTCAAAGTTGTCTGAGATCAGGTCAATGGCAACTTGGTCTCCCGCATCAAGAGTTACTACATAGTCTCGGGCAAAGCCACCATCCCCGATCGGAATATCTTTCTGAGTCAGGGTGTCAACAATTTCTTTGCTATGAGAAATCGGCTGCGGATTGTACAGGTTTTGTGCTCTGACTACCGGTGCAGTTACGCTCGTTGCCAACAACGTTGCTGCCACAGGCATAACCCAGCTAAACCAAGCAGCAAAAGCTTTACTCATTTAAATATATCTTTACGTTAGTAACATTTCTAACACTGTACCCTAAGCCCCTTCAAAAATGAGGGTCGTGTCGAGTATGGGCTTGAAGCAGCCCAGGCTATACCCTGACGATATAGCGCTACGGGCAAGTCAGAAGTAAGAACTCAGAAGTCAGAAGTAAGCTAGACTCACGTTTCGGAGTTTAGTAGCGATGCAGAGGTGCGACCCGTGGCGAATTTAATTCTTAATGCGGAAAACGCACCATTACGGTCTTGGGGGTTTCCCCCACTCGCGCTTTGCATCAAGACAATGTCAAACATCTGAATGCGTAGTGCTATACAACCAGCTTACTCTACTGCTGACGGGATGTCTCACCGCCAAATTTCTGATATTTTCCCTACTTAACTATAGTCATTTTACTAGGACAAAAAAGCACAAATTGAATGCGATCGCTATTGCCACCTCACTTCGACATCACCAACTTTATCCAAGAATTAAAACCTTCGAGTCAGCTCTCCTCTCTCCTCAAAAAAACCGCCAATTTCTGACATCAAACTGAGGGTATTTAACTCAATAGTTACTTCGGAAGAGATTTTTTTAACTAGACCTTGTCAATGATTAATTTATCCTATATAATAGTGATATAGGAAGAGTTAAAACAAAAGAGAAAAATGAACAAGTGTGTTTGTACTACCGAAGCAGCATCTCTATTAGGTATTTCTTCTCGCCGATTGCGCCAACTTCTAGAGAAGGGTCGGGTTCGGGGTGCCTATAAAAGCGGGAAATTCTGGATTATTCCCTTGTTTAACAATCTCCCGCAAATCACCAAGGGCACTAGAGGACCAAAAGGGAAATGGCGCACTAATCGTGCTCCGGCTATAGCTAAGATCAATGTCAACCGCAATAACATTGGCTCGAATATCCACAAAAACCCCGAAGAACGGAAGCCAGTGATTTCCGTAAAACGCAGCGGCAACAATATATACGGCAACCAAGTAGAAATCCTTGGCCCGTGCCGCATTGTCTATAATCCCGATAACCCACTATCATGTGGTGCTCGTCTATGGATCGAGACCTTCAGTGATGTCCACTTCATTGGTGGCAGTTTCCCTGCCAGCTAATGATCGATTTTGGAGCGTCCGCTCACCATAGCGCAATAATCGTTGGATCGCTTCCAGACGGTTGTCCCATACCTGAACTTGATACGGTTGCTCAACCGATTGTCCAAACATCCACGTTTGAAAGCGAGTACGGAAGGATGACATGGACAATTGTGCTGATAGCAAGCTCATCATGGATGGCTTGTCCGCTAGTCGATTCAGCAACAGGGAAAGGGTATCGGCTTGTTGTCCCCACTCTGAAAGGTCTGGTTCCCCAATTACTATTTGATTATTTGCCAACATAAAACTCCATTCCTGTTGCAGAGCCTGATAACGTTCTGCTGCAGCTAGGAACGGTTGACGGTAAGGTACTTGTACTTCAGTGGTAGGCTCTTGTTGTCCTTGAGTGCGAGTCAAGATACCCCTGAGATTATCATTGAGATTTTCTACTGCAAATAGGGCATAGCCAGGAGCTGGTAAATCTCGCAGCAGTTGAATTTGGTCAACAGCTACAATATCGGGCAAATTCAATAGGCGAATTCCTGGCAAAACTAAGGCTGAGCTTAGGGAGGATTTAGTTAGCCATGGCTGGGCTAATTTTTGTAACTCTTCCGTTTCCAACGCATAAGTCATCGGTACCATCAGGTCAATCTCACCCCGAGACGCCCAATCTTCCCAGTTTTGTTGGATTTTTTGCAATCGGTCTTCCCTAGGCATGGGAAATACAGCAGCAGAGATAATCAACTCGGGACGTTTCTGCCGCAGCATTTGTGACACTGACTTGACTAAAGTGTCGATTTGCTCTATACGAAAATCTGTCCACTGTCGCCATAAGTTCTGATTCTTTGGGTCAATCTCAATGGGGTCAACACCGGTCAATTCCTGGAACTGTTCACGGGCGGCCTTACCATAGCCAAAGGTATGACCAGCTTTGGGGTCTTGAAACGGGTAGCGAATATAGTCGAGCTGAATCCCATCCACTTCATAGTTGCTGGCTATCTCTTCCAATAGCTTGGTTAGATAATCCCGCACTTCCGGATTAGCGGGGTCAAGAAATGCCTTTCTAGTTCTCTTGTGAAACACACGTTTTTCGTTATCCAAGATTGCCCAGTCTGGATTCTTCGATAGCACTGGTCCGAGATAGTCTGCTGGTTGATCCAAAACCGCATTGTGACGCTGGTTAGCTGCAGCAAACATCCAAACCCAAGCGTGCAATTCCATCCCTCGCTCATGGGCTAACTTCACTGCCGCTTTTAGAGGATCCCATCCCTCAACCAGGGGATTTTGCTCTGGTGCGATCGCACTCGGGTAAATCGTATAACTAGCGTTAACCGTTTCAAAAAAGATGGTGTGAAAACCAGCTGTAGCCAATTTGTCAAAAATCTTAGCTAAATCTTTTTCAGACTTGGCTTTAACAATAGTACCCCGGTCTAGCCAAATGGCTCGAATCTCTGACTGGGCTAGTTTACGATCAGTTGGGTAGTTTTCCCACAGAGTATTTCGTGCTGTCATCCACAGCTGACTTGCCTTTTGATACTCTCTGCGAGCCACTGCTCGACGGAAATTTTCCAAACCCACTCTGGCCTGATGCAATGCCTCAATAGCTGAGTCAGTAGCTGAATCAGTTTCATCCGTTTTACCCTCAGAGGTTTCCTCGGAAGTTTCCGACACTTGCTTAGTACCAGCAGTGACAAATTGTTCGATAGCAGCACCTGTAGATAAATTCAGATTACTGTTAGCTGCATCGGCTCTTAGCAAAGCACTTTCAAACCGACCAATCAGATTTTCTAACTCCATCTCCATTGCAGTAGCTTGCTTTAGGGTTCGAATTCGTCTTCTATATCGCGGTGGTGGGGCTTTTGCTGGCTTGGGTGACGGAGCTAATCGGGAATTAGTAGGCTTGGCTGAAGCATCTGTGTTATTGCCAGACTCTGCATCTTCTGTTTCCACCTGTTTCTGGGCAATAGTGGTGTCGATATCCCGACAATGTTGTGGAGAGTGATCAGAGGATTCAGACGATGTAGATGAATTAGTGATGAGTTGGACATCAGTGAGATTGACATCAGTGACTTGGACATCATAGCGACCAAGAGCCGCTCGTAACCAAGCACTATCGACCTCCGCCGGAGCTACCCGATCGATACCCCAGCGCCAACCAAAAAACGTAGCATTGTTAGAGGTTACTACAGCAGGGGGCTTGTCAACCTGACTCCAGACTGCAACAGTAGTGGAATTAAGATCAGCAGGAATAAGAGTGCCCCCCTGGATGATACCTGTAATTCCAGTATCCTGCACCCATGTTTGGTTACTGTCTGGGGAAGGATGGAGGATAGAGGGTTGGGTCATCGCAAACCCCCAATAGGCACCCAAAAGCTCACGCAATTGTTTGCGGATGTCAGGTTTGGAAAGTAACCCAGTAGGACCGCTAACAATAACTTTTCCTCCTTGTGCGATCCATTCCTGTAACGCTTGGAATTGTTTGGGGTGGAGGAACTCGACATTGGGCAAAAATAGCAAGTTAGTGTTCTCGAAGTCAGAGGCTTTCTTAACGTCAGTCAAGTCAACAATACAGTAGTTAACTCCAATTGAATGTAAGCGTTCGGTAATTCCAGACCAATGCCCTTGATTATCCAGACTCTTAACTACTCCCAGTTGCACCGTTTCAGCTCTAGCAGCTGGTAACCATGGTAGAGAATTGAGCAAAAGCCCGATCAAGGTACTAACTACAATAGTCTTGGGCTCGATAGGATTAGATTTGACTCTGGTTAAATCTCCGATCAAGGGGGTTAGCTGCTTGGACAAAGAGCACTGCCAATTGGAACTACTATCGCTACTCCTGAACACCGTTCACTCCTTAAAATTAGTTATCAAAATCTTAACCTCTGTTGGTAATTAACAAGGTTAGCGAGAAGTGGGGATTTAGATCACACAGATAGTGGCAGGTATTGGTTCAATTGTAGTTTATGACTGGTATATCCCATACGGGGTATCATGTCGGCTAGAATTAGCTGAGCTTGTAGGGTGGGCAAAAACCGTTTGATTGTTTTGAGTATTCTAGATTATATTGCTTTGCCCACCCTGAGCTTGTAGGGTGGGCAAAAACCGTTTGATTGTTTTGAGTATTCTAGATTATATTACTTTGCCCACCCTACTTTAATTCGTATGATAACTGTTCGCGTAGCGTGCGCGTAGCGCTTAAGCTGATAGCTGATAGCTTACGAATTAGCCGAGATGAAGGGAATAGTTTTACCATCAATGATTACTTTTCTTTAGTTGATGATTCACATAACTACGAAGAACGTTATTAATTGATGATTGATAGCCTTTTCCTTGACTTTTAAACCAGTCTATGATGTCACTATCTAAGCGAATAGAAATCGCTTTTTTAGTAATTGGTTTAACCATTTTGGCATTTTCCCAAAAATGATCGTCTAACTCAGGTATATCTGAAGTATCAATTTCAGAGTCAGGAATATTTTTGATTTCTTCAAGTCGTTTGGGCGAGATACTCATAATACTTTCTCTTTTCCTTAGGGGTAGCTTTTCGAGCAGAAATTAATCGAATTTTACTGTTTCTTTCGGTGTGGGCTACGGTGACAATGACAACGCCTTGTATGGCACCGATGCTGATTTCTCTGATTTCATCATAATCGTATCGTTCATCAATTGAAGTAAAAACGATTCCAAAGAATATTTCCTGTGCTTCTTCAAAGCTGATGCCATGTTTTCGCTGATTTTGTCGGTTTTTGTTTTCGTCCCATTCAAATTCCATTAAATTGTATATACGTTTTGTATATACAATAAATTTAACATAAAATTTAGTTTTTTTCTATCCTACTTTCCGGGAAATGGTATATGGACGCGATCGCATTCTAGGGTAAGCGCAAGAAAACATTGCCCATAGTCTGCATTGGCTAGATATGCTGATTGCTGATTGCTGATTGCTTACCTAGGGAGTAGGAGTATGAAGTAAGGTGAAGAAAATTGGATGGCTCTGATAATTATTAAAAACGCTATAATTACTGATAAGGAAATATATAGCGTTTGTGTTTGAGATGTAAATCTTTATGGTTTTTTTTCTTGGAAAATAAAACTCCGAATCTCTTTCCCCTTTTGCCTCTTTCAGCAATTCCTGTGTTTACAACCCAGATCCAAACGCTATAAACCCTACCGAAATTAATATCCTGGATAGGTTGGGTATCTCCCATGAAAACTAATAAGCATCGGTCAGTGTGTGGGAAATTAAAGCAGCAGTTAAATAACAGAGTTAAACGCTGGTTTAATTCCCCTAAAAATGGTCATAGCAGCACCACACAACCAATAGCTGTTAATGTGGCAGAGCCTTATGCTCCCTACAAACCTCCCTCAACTACTCAGCCACCTAACCACAGCAACGGCGTAGGTAATAATACCTGGCTCCCTGGTTATCGGCTACAAAACGGTAAGTACACTATCGAAAAAAAACTAGGAGAAGGTGGGCTGGGTATTACCTATTTAGCCCGAAATAATAAAACAGGCGATCGCATTGTTATCAAAACTATCGGTAATGATGCACTCCGCCAAAATAATTTATTAGAATATTGGAAAATTTTCGCCAACGAAGCGGTAAAGTTAGCCCAATGTAGCTGTGGGAATCCTCATCTAGTTAGCTTATGTGAAGAAATCATCCGAGAAGGTGAATTGCCTTGCCTAATCATGGAATACATCGAGGGGGAAACCTTGTCGGCTCTGGTGAAACGGCAGGGTGTGCTTTCGGAAGAGAAAGCCTTGCTTTACATCCAGCAAATTGGTAGCGCCCTGTGGGACATTCATCAGCAAGGGTTGCTCCATCGGGATGTTAAACCCAATAACATCATGGTTCGGAACGATGGTTCTGGTGCGGTGTTGATTGATTTGGGTATTGCTACTAAGTTTGTCCCTGGGGTTACCCAAACTCATCTGTGTGGGCGGACTCCAGGCTATGCTCCTCTGGAACAATATGAGTGGCGGTCGCAACAGGGTCCCTACACTGATGTTTATGCTTTGGCCGCTACCTTGTATGTGCTCTTAACTGGAAAGAAACCAGTATCAGCTGATGACCGGATTGAGGGAGCTGTATTACCACCACCAAAGGATTTGAATCCCAAGATTAGCGATCGCATAAATCAAGCCATTCTCCATGGTATGAATTTGGTGGCAAGGGATCGCCCTCAGTCTATACCAGAATTTTTCAACTTACTGGGTATTGAATTACCAAATAATAGTAGCACAAATACCACCAATAATCAAAAACAGACAACTGCTCAAGTTGGAGAATTTTATATACAACGTCCTCAAGATGCTGAGTGTTATCAAAAGATTGTACAACCAGGGGCACTAATTCGGATTAAAGCACCGAAGCTGATGGGTAAAACCTTACTCAGTCATCGGATTCTTGATTATGCTAAATCTAGGGATTATCGCACGGTTTATTTGAATCTGAATGAGTTTCCTTGCCATGACTTGGATATATTTTTACAGTCTTTTTGTGTGCGGGTTACTCAAAAATTGAAATTACCTAATGAGTTGCAAAATTATTGGGAGGATAGTTTTTTTACCAGTGAAGTCAAGTGTAGCACCTACTTTGAAGAGTATTTGTTGGTTTCTTCAGAGAGTCCTTTGGTTTTATGTCTCGATAACCTAGAGCGAGTTTTTCCTCATCAACACGTTGCTGAAGGGTTTCTTACTTTGCTGCGGAGTTGGCATGAAAATGGCCAGTTTTATGAGAGTTGGAAAAGACTGCGGTTGATAGTGGTTTATGCTACGGAAGTTTATATTGAATTGGCTATCAATAAGTCGCCTTTTAATGTAGGATATCCTATAGATTTAACTGATTTTACTTTGAATCAGGTTCAGGATTTGGCGAAATTTTATGGCTTCAATTTATCAGTTAATTTACTACATGAATTAATGAGTATGGTAGGAGGACATCCTTATTTATTACAGTTAGCTTTCTCTACTCTTAGCAAAAATCCCAACATCACCATCGAGCATCTTTTAGAAACAGCCCCGACAGAATCAGGGATTTATCGCCATCATTTGCGAGAGCTTTTAAATAATCTCATGCTCCATCCCAATTTACTAAACGCTTTCAAAAAATTACTGACAACTACTCAAGCAGTGCGCCTGGATTATAAAGAAACCTATCTGTTAGAAAGTCTGGGATTAGTCAGAGCAATCGGTAATGATTGTATTCCCAGATATAATTTGTATCGTGAGTATTTTAGTAACAGACTTTTTTAGTTAGGGAGCAGGGAGCAGGGAGCAGGGAGCAGGTAAGAGGAACCCACCCCTAACCCCTCCCAGGAGGGGAAGGCAAGAGGCAATAGGTAAAAAATCCTGTGTACCTCATAGCTATAATAAACGCTATAAAACCAAATCCTACTCGAATATCTTCACTACTGTTCCCTGTTCCCTATTCCCTATTCCCTATTCCCTATTCCCTATTCCCTACTCCCTACTCCCTTTCCTACCATGAGCAACCAACCAACAATCTATCAAGTTGGGGGAAGTTTACCTAACGATGCTGCTACTTATGCAGTCAGAAAAGCTGATACCGAGATTTTTGAGGCTTTGATGGCTGGGGAATTTTGTTATGTGCTCAACTCGCGACAGATGGGTAAATCTAGTTTGCGGGTAAAAACCATGCAAAGACTAATAGAGGCGGGAGTAGCTTGTGCTTCTGTGGATGTTACCCAAATTGGTAATTACGTAACGTCAGAGCAATGGTATGCTAGCTTAATTAAGAGTCTGGTAAATAGTTTTAAGCTATCAGATAAATTCAAGGTTTTACCTTGGTTACGAGAGCGTAAGCAACTCTCCCCAGTAATGTGGTTGGGTGAGTTTATTGAAGAGGTGCTGTTGTCAGAGATTCCAGAAAATCTTGTTATCTTTCTGGATGAGATTGATAGTATTATTAAGGTAGAGTTTAAAGATGATTTCTTTGCCTTTATTCGCAGTTGTTATAACCAAAGAGCAGAAAATCCTGTCTATAATCGGCTGAATTTTTGCTTGCTGGGAGTAGCAACTCCAGCGGATTTGATTCAGGATAAACAGCGCACTCCCTTTAATATTGGTCGGGATATTGAACTGACTGGCTTTACCTTTGAAGAAGCGAAAACACCACTGCTCCCTGGTTTGGTAGGGAAAGTGGATAATCCTGAACAGGTGTTAGCTGAGATATTGCACTGGACGGGGGGACAACCGTTTCTGACCCAGAAGTTGTGTAAGTTAATGGTGGAGCATTCTCAAGCTTCCCCCTTATTAAGGGGGACGGGAGGGGGATCCATCCACAGCAGTTCAAGATTGGGATCCCCCCTAACCCCCCTTAACAAGGGGGGAACTTCTGGAGGGGGATCTATCCATAGCACTTCTGGAGGGAGATCCCCCCTAACCCCCCTTAACAAGGGGGGAACTGGAGTTGAGGGCACTTCTGAAGGGAAATCAAACCATTCTCAAGCTTCCCCCTTATTAAGGGGGACGGGAGGGGGATCTATCGATAGCACTTCGGGATTGGGATCCCCCCTAACCCCCCTTAGCAAGGGGGGAACTGGAGTTGAGGGGACTGGAGTTGAGGGCACTTCTGGAGGCGAATCGAACCATGCTCAAGCTTCCCCCTTATTAAGGGGGACGGGAGGGGGATCTATCGATAACACTTCGGGATTGGGATCCCCCCTAACCCCCCTTAACAAGGGGGGAACTGGAGTTGGAGAAACTTCTGGAGGGGAATCGAACCTTAGCAAGGGGGGAACTGGAGTTGCACAGGTCGCCCGTAGCCAAATTATTGAGAATTGGGTATCTCAGGATAAACCAGAGCACTTGAAGACCATACGCGATCGCATTCTCAGACATGAGCAACGGGCGAGTAGGCTGTTGGGATTGTATCAGCAGGTATTAGATCAGGGTAGTATTGCCGCTGATGGCAGTGATGAACAGACAGAATTAAGGCTATCGGGGTTGGTAGTGGAGCGGGATGGCTCTTTGACCGTTAACAACCGGATTTATGGCAGTGTTTTTGATGGCGATTGGGTTAAGCAAGAATTGGCTAGACTGCGTCCCTATTCTGAAGCCTTTACCGCTTGGGTTGAGTCTGGCTGTCAGGAAGAATCGCGTTTGTTGCGAGGGGTGGCGTTAGAGAATGCTCAAGCTTGGGCTAAGGGTAAAAGTTTGAGCGATTTAGATTATCAGTTTTTGGCGGCTGGTCAGGAATTAGACCGTAGGGTATTGGCAGAAGAAAGTCGGATATTAGCTAAGGCCAATGATACCTTAACTGAAGCCCAACAGAAAGCCAAGAGAACTATACTGATAGGGGGTATTAGTCTAGGTTTGTTTTCAGTGGTAGCAATAATTATTGCTATGATAACTGCTAAAAACATAAAAGACGCTCAAACAGGTACCCGACTAGAACAACAAGGGATTACTATTTTACGGCGCTTACCAGAGGATAATGTTTACTATGGCAATCGAGAGCTTTTATACTCAGCCATGGAGACTGGGCAAGAGCTATTTAATATCGTTAAAGATGGTCGCCCCCTGGATAAATATCCTGCCATCAGTCCTGTCTATGCTCTACAGCAGAGTCTGAGCAAATTCAAAGAAAAGAGAAGATTTCAAGGACATCAAAACTCGGTAAACAGTGTAAGTTTTAGTCCCGATGGTAAAACCCTGGCTACGGCATCATCGGACAAAACTGTCAGAGTTTGGGATTTAGAAGGAAATCAATTAGCTCTGTTGACAGGACATCAAGGCTCGATAAGGAGTGTAAGATTTAGCCGAGATGGTAAAACCCTGGCTACCGCATCATCGGACCATACGGTCAGAATCTGGGATTTAGAAGGAAATCAATTAGCTATGTTGACAGGACATCAAGGCTCGGTAAATAGTGTAAGGTTTAGCCGAGATGGTAAAACCCTGGCTACCGCATCATCGGACCATACGGTCAGAGTTTGGGATTTACAGGGACAGCAATTAGCTATGTTGACAGGACATCAAGGCTCGGTAAATAGTGTAAATTTTAGCCGAGATGGTAAAACCCTCGCTACCGCATCATCGGACCATACGGTCAGAGTTTGGGATTTACAGGGACAGCAATTAGCTATGTTGACAGGACATCAAGGCTCGGTAAATAGTGTAAATTTTAGCCGAGATGGTAAAACCCTCGCTACCGCATCATCGGACCATACGGTCAGAGTTTGGGATTTACAGGGACAGCAATTAGCTCTGTTGACAGGACATCAAGGCTCGGTAAATAGTGTAAATTTTAGGCGAGATGGTAAAACCCTGGCTACGGCATCATCGGACCATACGGTCAGAGTTTGGGATTTAGAAGGAAATCAATTAGCTCTGTTTAAAGGACATCAAAGCTGGGTATCGAGTGTAAGTTTTAGCCGAGATGGTAAAACCCTCGCTACCGCATCATCCGACAATACTGCGAGACTGTGGGATTTACAGGGAAAGCAATTAGCTGTGTTGAGAGGACATCAAAGCTTGGTATCGAGTGTAAGTTTTAGCCGAGATGGTAAAACCCTCGCTACGGCATCAGACGACAAAACGGTCAGAGTTTGGGATTTAGAAGGAAATCCATTAGCACTGTTGAGAGGACATCAAGGCTCGGTAAATAGTGTAAGTTTTAGCCGAGATGGTAAAACCCTGGCTACCGCATCATGGGACAAAACGGTCAGACTCTGGGATTTACAGGGCAATCAATTAGCTCTGTTGAAAGGACATCAATCCCCGGTAGAAAGTGTAAGGTTTAGCCGAGATGGTAAGATGCTGGCTACAGCATCAAGGTACAATACTGTTGTCAGACTCTGGGATTTACAGGGCAATCAATTAGCTCTGTTGAAAGGACATCAAGACTCGGTATGGAGTATAAGTTTTAGCCGAGATGGTAAGATGCTGGCTACGGCATCATCGGACCATACGGTCAGACTCTGGGATTTACAGGGCAATCAATTAACACTGTTGAAAGGACATCAAGACTCGGTATGGAGTGTAAGGTTTAGCCGAGATGGTAAGATGCTGGCTACGGCATCATCGGACCATACGGTCAGAGTTTGGGATTTACAGGGAAATCAATTAGCACTGTTTCAAGGACATCAAGACTCGGTCAATAGTATAAGTTTTAGCCGAGATGGTAAGATGCTTGCTTCTGCATCAAGAGACAAAACGGTCAGAGTTTGGGATTTAGAAGGAAATCAATTAGCACTGTTTCAAGGACATCAAGACTCAGTCAATAGTATCAGTTTTAGCCGAGATGGTAAGATGCTGGCTACGGCATCATCGGACAATACTGCCAGACTCTGGGCCGTTGAAGATTTAGATGAGATGCTAGCTAGGGGCTGTAAGTTGCTTGAAAATTACTTTGTGGAATATCCTGAATCCCTAGATAGCTTAAAGAAATGCCAAAATTCAGATGGCAAAATAGCTGCAGCTTCTGGTTTTGTCAAACAAGGTGAAGAGTTAGCAAAACAGGGGGATGTGGATGGTGCTATTGCTAAGTTCCAAAAAGCCCAAGAATGGAATCCAGAGCTAGAATTCGACCCAGAGAAAAAAGCCAAACACCTTGCAGCACCCACTTTGGTTGAACAAGGAGAGGAATTGGCAAACCAGGGGGATGTGGATGGTGCTATTGCTAAGTTCCAAAAAGCCCAAGAATGGAATCCGGAGCTAGAATTACAGCCAGAGATAAAAGCCAAACAGCTAGCAGCACCCGCTAAAGTTAGACAAGGTGAGGAGTTAGCTCAAGAAGGTAAATTAACCAAAGCCCTATCTCTCTATAAAGAAGCACAACAACTAGATCCAAATCTAGAAATTTATGCTTATTCTTGGAATCAAATCTGTTGGTTTGGTAGCCTCCATGGATATGCTGCTGACGTGATGGATACCTGTGAAAAAGCAGTAGCAAAAGCACCTGAAGATGGAGGTATTCTCGATAGTCGTGGTTTGGCTAGGGCTCTGACTGGGGATACCGCAGGAGCGATATTAGATTTTCAGGCATTTGTAGACTGGACCGACAATGATAAGTGGAAAGCACAACGGCAACAATGGATAGATGAGCTCCGGGCTGGTAAGAATCCTTTTACGGAAGAGGTGTTGAAGGATTTACGTGGGGAGTAAGGGTAGGGAAGGCATGCTAGCAATAGGCATGCTAGCAATAGGCTGTAGAACTGGCATCTTGCCAGTTTCATGCTTATTGTCGGGC
Source organism: Moorena sp. SIO3I6 (assembly GCF_010672095.1). NCBI lineage: Bacteria > Bacillati > Cyanobacteriota > Cyanophyceae > Coleofasciculales > Coleofasciculaceae > Moorena > Moorena sp. SIO3I6. The sequence continues at coordinate 15,003 of NZ_JAAHHU010000026.1, forward strand.
GGGCAGGATGCCCACTCTACTGATATTGAAACTGGCAGTAGAACTGGCATCTTGCCAGTTTCAATATATTTTTTGTAACAAAATTTTTCAAAATATGTTATAATAAAATATTTTTGTGCTATAGTATAACAGTGGGCGCTGAGACGCCCAGAGTCAAGAGCTAGCCCGGGGACAGTGCAATATCTACGGGCTAGCTCTGGCTCCCCTAAAAAAGGAGACAGTTTGATTATGAGTTATTCGGAACGCCTTCATCCATGGGTGGTCATTCGGCTATTACCGGAAATGCAGCGAGTAGTTGTTGCTCGCTTCCGCAATCGATCGGATGCCGAGGGACATTTGTGGGCTCTGAAACGATTAATGCCTGATGCGGAATTTATAATTGTTTTTGATGTTGGGAATAATCCAGTAGGGAATAGGGAATAGGGAACAGGGAACAGGGAACAGGGGTCAAGAGAGAGATTACCTAGGAAAATGTTGCTATGTTTGTTAATAACTGATTGTAGTGTTTCTCCTGACTCCTGACTCCTGACTCCTGACTCCTACCCTTACCAAACGACTTTTTCAGCAAACCCTACTTAACTCTTTCATTAACCGGAAAGCGGTCAAGTAACTGAGCAGCACGAATCGCATTAGCTTTTAAAGACTCTGATAGAGGCAACACATGGGGAATTTGGGATAATATATCTAAGGTTCGACGTAATATTCGCACTACGTCCCCTTCATCTAAGCTGCTATTACCGCATATCTCCCGCCAGGATTTGCCTAATGACCACTGCTCCACTAGACCAATTAACCTATCCTCTGACCAAACCGGTAAGGCGACATGATATCGACGCTGTAGCTGAAATACTTGACGCCGAATCCTCCTGAGGTTTGCCAATGCCTCTAGCACTTCCTCACTTGGTTGATAGTTTGTCCAACTATCCGGTCTAGGGGTTTCGGTAACTAAAGCAGAGCAAGCTGCTGCCAGTTGGTGGGGGTCTAAGTCATCTAATTCTCCCGACAGCATGGCTAAGGCTAGCCACAACTCATTTTCTCCCCGAAGCGAAGCAGCCGCTTGCCCCAGAACAGTGGGAGTTAAGTCCTCCAAAGAACCAGATGCTTTTAAAATTTCAATCAGGTTCAGAAATTCGTGCCAATGCTGAGCCTGGTATTCTCGGAATTTAGCTTGACGTTGGTTAATTTGCTCCTGCAAAAACAACCGTTTTTTGTGGCGTTTGATCAGTTGAGAAGGATTACCCCACTGACGAAGAGCATGGGTTTCCATTTGACCCTCTAGATCAGCAACAACACCTTCTTGCTCCCTGACTTCTGGAGCAACCCAGAGTTGAGCAATGGTGGGAACTTGGTTAGCCAAGGCTTCAGTATCTTCATTTCCGCTTTTGACTTGACCTGGTTTAATCTCAAGCCCCTCTAAAGGCTGGAGAGTTCCAATATCAAGGCATCGAAGATTAATAATGTCAGAGGATTCACCTTGAGTTGAGCCGGTTGAGTAATCTTCCGTAGAGCCATTGGATACTTGGTCATCGGCCACTTCAGGAAAGCCATCTAACCCCATCACATCAGCAGTTGTTGCCACATACCATCGGTTAGCAGCACTTAAGCACACCAGATAGGGGAATTGACCGGAACCCTTTTGTTTAGACACCAAAACAGCTGGAACAGGAGAAGACACTGGCACATTCTTGCCCTTCAAATAAAGAATGACTCCCGGTTGCACCTGTTGTAGTAATTGGGATACGGCTTTAGAAACAGATACCTCTGCTTGGTGTTGCAGGTCTTTAAGGATGCGGCGCTCTACTTTCAGGTGTTCCTTCAGTTTTTGATAGCCTTCCATTACTGCCACATCTACCGGTGCCAGTTGAAAATCAATTCTCGTCAGTTCCGCAGTCAGTTCAGTAATTGCCTGTTGTTGAGGTTTGAGGTACAAAGTAGCTAGATACTGAGCAAAGCTGCGTTCAACTAACTCCTTAGCTTGAGGCAGAGAGTGAGTTTGCAACAAATTCAGTACCATACCATAGGTAGGGGTAAACTGACTAACTAGGGGATCAGCACCAGCCGTTGCTAGATAAGCCGCCTCCTTAGCCCCTTCAAAGGGGGTTTGCACCGTCACCACATAGCCATTGGTATCCATCCCTCGCCTTCCTGCTCGTCCAGCCATCTGCAAAAATTCCGAGGCAGTCAGTAGCCGGTGTCCTCGGTCAGTACGCTTAGATAGACTGGAAATAACAGTGGTACGAGCAGGCATATTAATTCCTGCTGCTAGAGTTTCTGTAGCAAATACCACCTTCACTAGTCCTTGTTGGAATAGTTCTTCCACTAGACCTTTCCAAGCAGGTAAAATTCCAGCATGATGGGCAGCTATACCTCGGTAGAGGGGGTCAATTTGTTTCGTACGAGCTGCTTCTGGATTTTTACTGATAAATTCATCAATCCGTTTCTTGAGTTGAGCTGCTTCTTGTTCATTGACCAGGGATAGTGGACCCATCTCATCTACTGCCTTATCACAGCCTCGGCGGCTAAAGATGAAGTAGATAGCTGGTAACATCTCCCGTTTTTTTAGTTTGCTCACCACAGTGCTAATGCTGGGGCCTTCCGGACGTCCATGTTTGTCCTTGCTTTTAGGACGTCTGGTTTTGAGGGAGTTGTTAATCTTGGTGTGGTCGTCATTCAGCAGGGAGACAATTCCCTTGGGATGGGCAAAGTAAAACTCTAGAGGAACAGGTCGGAAGTCAGAGTAAATCAGCTGAGTGGAGCCATGAACTTGATTCAGCCAGTCGGTCAGCTGGTCAGAATTGGCAACGGTGGCGGAGAGGGCAACAATTTGAATATCTGGCGGACAATAGATAATTGATTCTTCCCAAACCGTGCCTCGTTGTCGGTCATTCATATAGTGACATTCGTCTAGGATCACCGCCTCAACCCCTAGCATAGAGGCTCCCACTTGACCAATTGGGGTACCATAGAGCATATTACGGAAGATTTCCGTAGTCATCACTAACACGGAAGCTTCCCGGTTGACCGAGGAATCACCGGTAACTAGACCGACTTTGTCTGCGCCAAATTTTGCCCGAAAATCCCTTAGTTTCTGGTTGGAGAGCGCTTTGAGGGGGGTTGTGTAGAAAACACGTCCTCCTTGAGACAAAGCACGATAAATGGTATATTCACCAATTAGGGTTTTCCCAGAACCAGTCGGAGCACAGACAACTACTGATTGACTATGATTGAGAGCCTCAATTGCCTGTTTTTGGAACTCGTCGAGTTCAAAGGGAAATAGGTTGTTCGGGTCAAGGTCTACTGATGAAGTAGCAATATTCACACAAGGTTTTTCCAATAAGGTATATGATCGTTAGGTGTTGCTTGTAATTACGTAGTCCTTTGGTTGTATATATTGTATGTTAGTTAATTAATTGAGAGGGTGTACACCATTTTACTCAAGATACCCCTGGTGTATTTATAGGGATTTGTTTCCTCTAACAAAGGGCGAGACAAACTTGAGGTGCTTTAGGGTAGGGTGTTTGAGGCTATTTCCAAAAACTATTCCGAAAGGGGTTCAGGTATTTGCGGGGAGTCTGGTCATAGGGGAACCCTGCCGACTGGACTGCTGGTACACTGGGGCTTTGCTGTGTTCGGTAGAGTTGTTGCTGACCATGTCTCGATACTATTCCCTTGATCATCAAGAGAACGCACCACCACAGTCACAGCTGGTTCCGAGGTACCGTAGTCTGGGTGAGTTGCGATCGCACTCAGGTAATCTCCAGGCTCGACATTACTAAGACTAATCCCAAACTTCCCGTCTTGATCTGCTTCGGCTGTAGCAATCTTCTTACTCAAGGGACCTATCCCATGGGTTTTTGGGGAAACCTGGTCTACAACATAGATATCTACCTCAGAACCAGGGTCAGGTGACATACTCCCACACTGACCTGACCATCCCGTTGGAAAAACTCTACCGCTAACCACTGAGGTGTATTTACAGCATTATTCCCAGTGTCTCGCCTACGGTTGGGAGAGTCTCGCTTAGGGTTTGGTCCATCACCTACTTGATAATGCCTTGCTCCGGTATGGTTTCTAGTGACTAGGTCAATGCTCAGCCGTCGAAGTATTCGTCCTTTAAGACTGGTTGGAGATAAAGGTTACACAGGTCGTAGAATCCGTAATTACCTCCGTCGTCGTGGTATCCGTCTTACCATACCACGACTTTCCAGCCGAACCACGTCGCGGTCGATAAAACCTTTGAAATCTATCGTCAACGCCACCTTGTAGAGCGTGCTATCAATCGAATCAAGCAATTTCGCTCCCTTCGCTACCCGATACGATTTGCTTGCTGAAAATTATACAGCCATGTTGACGATCGCATTAATTTTATTGTGGTTATAGTTTGAAAACACGCCCTAGAGTAGTCACTTTGAAGTGCATATGTAAAAATACTTAATAGGTCGTAAACTATCAGCCATAAGTACTAAATATTTCCTGTAGTTGCTTTTTTTTTCTAGTAGCAGGTTATAGTACTGGAGTCATTGCTATAACTAGCTAATCAAAGGGGGTTACAGCAGCAGATAGGTATGACTTCAGGGTCAAGGTCGGTGATGTTAGCTATATCGAAGGGCGTAAGTAAACTAACTATAACGTATCTAAGCTAAATTAAGTGATTATGCCCATACTTATTTAGTCATACCCTTGATGCGCTAATCCCCCACTTAGGGGACAATAGATTAATTAATAATTCATAAAGTGGTTTAGGTGTGATGAAAATTATAATGATTAACTCTATGAGTTATTGGGATAAAAATTACTTATTAAATAATTATATGGTAATAATAAATATGTTGTGAACGCTCAGGCGGACAAGATGCCCGCACTACAAATTTTTTTTGTCTGGATTTTTACAACTCGTTTATAAACGCGCTTAGTAAGTTGTTAACCATCTAATTGGCACAGGAAAAGTTACAGGTTGCGGTGGGACAAAGCGCGAGTTTTCCAACTCCTAGGTCGCCGCTCGGCGAACGCCAAGGGAACGCTCACCAAGAGATAATTTTGAGGGTTGACGGTTGAGGTTTGAAGGTTTACGGCCCCCCTAGCTTCGGGTGCGGAGCAATAAGGGTGGATCCCTGCTGACTGTTAAAGCCTATTAATCAGCCTCTACACCCAAAGCTATCAATTTAAATGTGCCATTTCAATGACTGTCATCTTAGTTATCTACCAAATTCAGCAAAATTACGCTGAATTACAGTCAAATTATCCCAAAAATAGGTTTTAGTAAAAATACCGCATGGATAGCTCATAAATCTTGACTGCTGATTAATCATAATCGAATTTAATTAAAATACCTACAAGTGCTTTAACACATTATCGCTTTCGTGTTTATTGACACAAGGTAGTGAGAATGTTCACTTTTTTAAAAGGGTGAAATCAACGCCATGCTACGGATAATTATTAATTATTGATATTTAAAAAAAACAATGTGAAGTTTTTGTGAACACAATGAAAAATGTTAAATATTATACAATTTTACCGCTATATTCCCCATTATTAATCAAAATTAAGCATGTTTTTTTTATTTGAATAAAGAAAATTTTCTAGTAAATTAATATCCCAATACAGTTAATATTTGCAAATAACTGAAGTATCTGCTTACCTCATTACTGATACCAAGTCTAGGTAACATACCAGGGTAAGCGCAAGAAAAATGAATTCATAATATGCTAGTGAAACCGATGTCACAATAAAGGTGTCCCATGGTGATTGGCTTCGATAAACCCACTAACTCAACTTACACCAGTAGTCCATCCTTACCACTACAACCAGCCCTTGATGTTCAACAGGTTCAGCAGCAAATGCTCGAGCATTTTGAACATCTATCAGATCCGCTCCGGAAACAAGGAGTGCTCCATCCATTTGTAAGTATAGTGATGATTGCACTGGAGCGCCACCATGGTCGGGGCAAGGGGCAACGGATGAGAAACTTATGGGATTAGCCACCAGCATTGGTTATCGACCTTTTTAGCATTACCAAATGGGATTCCCATTGCAGATACATATCGGCCAGTGTTTGAGCAGATATCCCCGAGAGCCTTTGAGAATAGTTTCGAGAGCTGGTTAATAATTTTTGTGATAGATAATGGAGCCGAGGTGATTCCTATTGATGGCAAACAAATCAAGGGTTCCTATGATCGCAACCAGGGAAAATCGGCTTTACATGTGGTTAGTGCCATAGCGAGTGAGCATCGGTTGTTTCGTAGGTCTTGTGAAAGTAGATGATAAAAGCAATGAAATTACAGCCATCAAGCGCCCTACTAGAATTACTCAACATCTCTGGATGCATCATTACCATTGATGCCATGGGGACTCAGCATCAAATAGCCGATGGTATTCGTGCTCTTGGTGCTGATTATGTTTTGGCGCTCAAAGGAAATCATCCTACTTTGTTCGAGCAGGTTAAGCAATGGTTTGAAACTGCTGTTGCTAATAAGTTTGAGGGTATCGAGTATAGCTATGATCTGCGGGTAGAATCAGGACATCATCGTACTGAAAAGCGTCAGGTTTGGGCAGTAACTCTTGCTGAAATAGACTTCGATTTGTACAAACAGTCGCAGTGGTCTAGATTACAGACCATTGTAATGGTTATTCGCACCCGCCATCATAGGAACAAGACTACCCGTGAGGTGATGTTTTACCTTACTTCTTTACCACCCCTCAACACGTCGGGCTTAGCAATCCGACAACACTGGTCCATTGAAAACCAACTGCACGCTCGTATTAGATTTCACCTTTGGGGAGGATGCGACGCGGATTCGTACAGGACATGCACCACAAAATATGGCTAATCTCAAGCGCGCTTAGTCTCAATCTACTAAATCTGGAAACGAGTTATAAACGCAGTACTCGTCAAAAAGTCAAACGATCCATTATGGTAGCAAGGTATATGCTTAAGGTTTTAAAAGCTTCGATTCCCCTACAGTCTAACTTATCTGAGCCATAATTTTTCGCCGCTGTACCCTGGGTAACATACCTCCCAATACTACTGAGTTAGTAGCGGACACCCGTAGATCGCGCAGCTACACCAACGAAACCTGCTTTCCCTACTTTGCTCCAACTGTGGCCGATCCCTTGCAGTATTGAAATAGGTGGTTATATCTTTACGCTGTTCCTTAGCAAAACCTTGTTCAAGATCACCTTCTATGTCCACTACACTTGATTTAAGTCCAAAGAACTATGAATAAGATTCTAGTAATCGAAGACGAGCCAATAATTCGGAAGAACCTACTCACCCTGCTCAGAGCAGAAGGGTTCGAGACGATTAGTAGTGACAACGGTAACAGTGGGGTCAAGCTTGCTCAAGAGGAGCAGCCTGATTTAATTATTTGTGATATAATAATCCCTCAGCTAGATGGTTATGGTGTTTTAAAGACTCTGCAGCAACATCCCGTAACTGCTGCGATTCCCTTTATTTTCCTCAGCTCCAAAGCTGACTGGTCAGATTGGCGTATGGGGATGAGGTTAGGGGCTGATGATTATCTGATCAAGCCTGTTAAGCGCGAGGAATTGCTAGATGCGATCGCGACTCGACTACAAAAACGACTTTATCAAACCAAGTGCCATCATCTTGAACTGAAAAAAGTTCAAGCTCAACTGGACTATCTACTCCGTTATGACCAGCTTACTAACTTACCGAACCGACTCTTGCTAGAAGAGCGATTTAATCAACTACTGATACAACGACAGGGACGTTATCGTCGTCTGCCAGTGCTGTCTTTAAGTTTTGACCAACTTAATCAGATCAACAATATCCTAGGCCCTGTTAGTGGTGATTTGTTACTTCAGGCAGTGGCCAAACGACTTCTTGGTAGGGTTGGACCTTTGGATACAGTGGCTCAGTTAGGGATAGATCAATTTGTGATCTTGCTAGCTACTACAATTAACCAGACAGAGATAGGGCAAATGGCGGAAACACTGATCGATGCTTTATCCTTACCCTTTACTATAGAAGAATATGAGATTGTCCTGACCCCTAGAATCGGCATTGCCTGCTTTGGTAGGGATGGTCTTGATCTAAATACCCTGATCACCCATGCCAACGGAGCCAGAGAAAATGCTGGACACAAAGGACAGAAGGCTTACGAATTTTATATTGCCTCGATTGGTGACAAATCCCAACAAGCCCTATTGCTAGAATTACAATTGCGCCAAGCATTGCAACAGGATGAACTTCAACTTTACTATCAGCCCAAAGTAAATCTTAGAACTGGAGAAATCGAGGGAGCAGAAGCCTTAATCCGTTGGCATCATCCAGAATTGGGAGCAATCTCTCCAGCTAAATTCATTCCCCTAGCCGAGAAAACTGGTTTGATTGTGCCTGTAGGAGAGTGGGTACTCCGAAAAGCCTGTACCGAAGCAAAACTCTGGCAAACTCAAGGGTTGTCCCCAGTACAAATCGCTGTAAATTTATCGGGACATCAGTTTAATCAACCCAATCTCAGTGACTCCATCGTAGCAATTCTGGAAGAAACCGAACTGGAAGCGAGATATTTGCAATTGGAATTAACCGAAAGTACCCTGATGGAGAATCCAGACCATGCGATCGCTACCTTAAAAGAGTTAAAGTCCTTTGGTATTCAGATCTCGATTGATGATTTTGGAACCGGTTACTCTTCTCTGAGCTACCTGAGACTATTTCCCTTTGATGTGTTAAAAATTGACCGTTCTTTCGTTTGCCAACTTACAGAGGATGTAAAAAACGAAGCCATTACTACTGCGATTTTGCAAATGGCTCACAGTCTCAACTTGAAGGTGGTGGCAGAAGGGGTGGAGACAGCTAGCCAACTAGCGTTCCTGTGTGGTCATAAGTGTGATGAAATTCAGGGTTATTGCTTCAGTCCTCCATTATCGGCTCCAACCTTCACAGAATTGCTTAGTACTGGTAAAAGGCTTTCAACCAATCATCTGGCTTAATTAATTTTTAATTATTGCTATAGGGTTTTACAATGAATTTTCAAAAATAATTACAGTTATTTTAATTTACCCAAAATACCTATATAATATAATATATCTCATCTCTTTGCTTTTGCATGGAAGCTTTTCCCTCAGGGATTATGTTATAAAATGTAAATGCTATAGCCATTATCAATGGTTTGAAAGACAGATATTTTGTAGGAACACGATCAGATCGTGCCCCTACTGTTTGCAATCGAGATCAGAGCAACTATAATAATCGGCTGAACACTCAGCACTCCCCACTCAGTAACTGAGTATTCAGCTTATATTACTTGCTCCACTTCAAGGATTTCAGGGATAAATTCCTTTAAGCGGCGCTCAATCCCCATTCTGAGGGTCATGGTAGAGCTAGGGCAAGACCCGCAGGCTCCCTGAAGTCTTAATTTAACAGTCGGACCATCTAACTCAACTAGCTCCACATTACCACCGTCAGCGATCAGGTAAGGACGCATCTCATCCAGGACTGTTTCAACATTTTCTGGAGTGAGTGCCATTGTTTCTGACATAATCAACCTCAGCTACATTGTAATTTTATGATAACTATGTTAATGGTAGCTTTCTGTGGGAAATGACCAATGACTAAAAACTGATGACCGATGATCGATATCATGGTTAAGGTTTAGGATAGCGATCGCACCATGTCTCATCCTCTATACGTTGCCTTTATCTGGCATCAGCACCAACCGATTTATAAATCCTACAACGGTGCCTCGGTGGCATCAGGCCAATATCATCTACCTTGGGTGCGCCTACATGGCACGAAAGATTACCTAGATTTGGTGCTGCTCCTAGAGAGCTACCCTAAGTTGCATCAAACGGTTAATCTAGTACCAACTCTAATTTTGCAACTGGAAGATTACATTGCTGGTACTGCTTTCGATCCTTATCTGACCCTAGCGCTAACCTCCACTGAACAACTGAATCAACACCAGAAGCAATTTATCATCGAACATTTCTTTGATGGCAATCACTACACCCTGATTGACCCCCATCCCCGTTATCGAGAACTGTATGAGAGCCGCCAGGATAAGGGTAAAGAGTGGTGCCTAAACAATTGGACACTAGAGGATTACAGCGACCTACTAGCATGGCATAACCTAGCGTGGATTGATCCGTTGTTTTGGGATGATCCCGATATTGCTAGATGGTTGGAGCAGGGGCGAAACTTCACTTTGTCAGACCGACAGCGCATTTACTCCAAGCAACGAGAAATCCTCAGCCGCATCATCCCCCAGCACCGGAAAATGCAAGATGCTGGTCAACTGGAAATAACTACAAGTCCCTATACTCACCCTATTCTACCGTTGTTAGTAGATACGAATTATGGTCATGTAGCTGTTCCTGAGATGAGTCTACCCCAACAGCGATTTCAGTGGGAGGAGGATATTCCCCGACACCTCCAGAAGGCTTGGCAGATGTATACAGAAAAATTTGGACGAGCTCCACGTGGGCTATGGCCTTCCGAACAGTCAGTCAGTCCTGAAATTTTACCTTACATTGCCGAAGCTGGGTTTAATTGGATTTGCTCTGATGAAATAGTATTGGGTTGCAGTATCAACCACTTTTTCCATCGGGATGAGAGAGGGAATGTTACCGAACCAGAGTTACTTTACCGCCCTTATCGTCTAGAAACAGATCACAAAGACCTAGCAATTGTGTTTCGAGACCACCACTTATCAGATTTGATTGGCTTTACCTATGGGTCAATGTCACCGACTAAGGCAACGGCTGATTTCCTGGGACATTTAGACGGGATTCGCGCTTCCCTTGCGATCGCAGAGTGTAACCCTGACACCTCGAAACCCCAGCAATCTGAGGCTTGCAGCGGTTTAGAACAGCCTTGGCTAGTCACGATTGCTTTAGATGGGGAGAATTGCTGGGAAAACTATTCCGAAGATGGTTTACCCTTCCTCCAATGCCTCTATCAAAGTCTGAGTGATCATCCTCATATCAAACTCGTAACGGTTTCTGAGTTTATCGAACCATTTTCCCCTACAGAAACTATTCCGATCAGTCAACTACATAGTGGTTCCTGGATAGATGGTAGCTTCACCACTTGGATTGGTGACCCAGTCAAGAATCAAGCTTGGGACTTACTAAGTGCAGCACGACAAACCTTAGCCAAGCATCCAGAAGCCACGGAAGAAAATAATCCAGAAGTTTGGGAAGCTTTGTATGCAGCAGAAGGTTCTGACTGGTTTTGGTGGTTTGGTGAGGGTCATTCGTCCAACCAAGATGCCGTCTTTGACCAGCTGTTCCGGGAACATTTGTCGGGGATTTACCGAGCACTGAATGAGCCAATGCCACCTAATCTCAAACACCCCTTAGTATCTCTTCAGGTACCTTGATTGAACCGGCTAACTAATATACTATTATTTGTGGCTGTCGTGCCCGATAAATTGGGCTGCCATTAGGCTGGCTGGTTTAATCGGCAAGATTAATCAGGCTAGTTATGTCAAGGAAAATTTCAGCAGTCCAGAAACCAACTATATCCAAGCCGTGAAGCTATCTATCTACCACACCCCGGAAGAAACTCCGAAAGACACCTTACCAGACTGTGCGATCGCAATTGATGTCCTGCGAGCCACGACGACCATGGCTACAGCTTTAAATGCTGGTGCTGAAGCGGTGCAAGTGTTCAGTGATATTGACCAGTTAATGGAAATCAGCGAACAATGGCCCACTGACAAACGGCTAAGAGCTGGGGAAAGGGGTGGTAAAATGGTAGAGGGCTGTGATATGGGTAATTCACCCTTGATTTGCACACCTGAGCGAGTAGAGGGAAGGCGACTATTCATCAGTACCACCAACGGTACCCGTGCCTTACAGCGTGTCCAAAATTCCCCGGTAGTCCTAGCCGCCGCCTTAGTCAATCGTCTGGCAGCAGTGGAGTATTTACTGACCCACAAACCAGATACTATTTGGCTAGTGGGGTCAGGTTGGGAAGGATCCTACTCCCTAGAAGACACGGTTTGTGCTGGGGCGATTAGTCAAAGGCTTATGGAAGAAACCGGAGACTCAGTGGATGACATTGCTGGTAATGATGAAGTAATTGGTGCGATCGCACTTTACTCCCAGTGGCAAGATAAATTACTAGAGATGTTCTATCACGCTAGTCACGGAAAACGCCTGCTGCGGCTCAATGGTCATGAAGATTTAAAGTATTGCGCTCAAACTGATGTATTAGACGCTTTACCGATTCAGAAAGAACCAGGGGTTTTGGTTAACAACCCAGTTAGCAGGTAACAGGCACGTAACTAAAGACAGCTTTTTAGCTGTTTTAGTTTACGTACGAAATTATTTTTTATTTTTTTAGCTTTCCTCTAATTTTTGGGAATGAACTCACCAGAATTTAATTCACTTAACCAACTTTTCGAAGGACTAAGTGAAGAAGAATTAGCTCAACGATTGGGAGTGGAACCAGCAACACTCCAACAATTAAGAGAGCAACCTAATTTTCAGCAGTGGAGTCAGGATAAAGACCCAGAATCAGTTTCCTGGCGATACCAGAAGGATAAGCAACGCTATATAGTAAACTTATCCTTTGGATGATTCTGGTTTACTTTGTAATTGTTTTTTTTGATTAATCATAGTTTCCTCGAATCTATCAGTAAGGCTAATCAAAACTAAAACTGCTTCAAAAAGCGCAAATCACTGTTATACAAGCGACGAATATCATCAATCTGATGCAGCACCATGGCAAATCGTTCTACTCCAAAACCAGCAGCGAAACCTGTAGAAATTTCAGGATCATAGCCTACAGCCTTGAGTACATTGGGGTCAACCATACCGCAACCCATCACTTCTAACCATTTCCCTTTCCACTGCACATCCACCTCTGCTGAAGGTTCAGTGAAAGGAAAATAACTGGCACGGAAACGCACTTCTAACTCTTCCCCAAACATTGCCTCCAAAAATTCCTTAAGGGTACCTTTGAGGTCCGTAAAGGTTATCCCTTCATCCACTGCCAACAGTTCTATCTGATGGAACACTGCCGAGTGGGTAGCATCTACCGTATCCCGTCGATAAACTCGACCAGGTGCCACAATCCGAATCGGTGGCTCATGGTTTTCCATGTAGCGAATCTGTACCGAAGAGGTATGGGTACGCAGCAAATTACCATCGGGCAAGTAGAATGTATCTTGCATATCCCGAGCCGGATGGTCAGGGGGAGTATTCAGGGACTCAAAGTTATAGTAATCTGTCTCCATCTCTGGGCCAGTAGCAATGGTGTAGCCTAAACCAACAAAAATATCTAATGCCCGATCAATGGTGCTATTGAGAGGGTGAATTCGACCTTGGGGACGATATACCCCTGGCATAGTCACATCCAGGGTTTCTGAACGCAATTTTGCCTGAATTTCAGCTGCTTTCAGCTCTTGCAGCCTCTGCTCTAGGTTCTGCTGGAGGGTTTCTTTGACAACATTTGCGATCGCACCAATCTTAGGTCGGTCTGCTGGTGCTAACTTACCCATTCCCCGCAATATCTGAGACAGTTGCCCTTTCTTGCCTAGGTAATTAATGCGCAACTGTTCCAAGTTTTCCAAGGTATCAGCAGAAGCGATCGCAATGGTTGCTTCTTCTTTGAGTGTAGCTAGTTGGGTCTCAATCTCGTTGAGGCTTGTCATCAGTAATTTTAGGTTAATAAGAGAAGAACCGGAAACCCCTGTCATTTATGCAGGACTGTTTCATTTTACTGAAAAAATTGTCAGGTGAGTGGGGTAGATGGTCTTAGAATATATCAATTTCAGATTAAAATCGAACAGCGACTTTTATCTTTAGCTGTAGCCTCATATCCTATGAAATTGCTGATCAGCAACGATGATGGTATCTTCGCCCTTGGTGTACGTACCCTTGCCAACACCCTCGCTGAAGCGGGGCACAATGTTACCGTAGTATGTCCTGACCGAGAGCGCTCAGCAACTGGTCACGGTTTGACCCTCCATGACCCGATCCGTGCTGAAATTATAGATGACATCTTTCATCCCAAGGTTACTGCTTGGTCTTGTTCTGGAACCCCTTCAGACTGTGTAAAACTGGCTTTGTGGGCATTAATGGATACCGCACCAGATTTAGTGCTTTCTGGGATTAACCATGGCTCTAACCTGGGTACTGATGTCCTCTACTCTGGCACTGTTTCAGCCGCTATGGAAGGGGTAATCGGAGGGATTCCCAGCATTGCCTTCAGTCTAGCTACCTACACCTCAAAGCAGTTTCAAGTAGCGGCTTCATTTGCGAAAACTCTACTAAATCAGCTGTCAGAGCAACCTTTACCAAAAACAACATTACTCAATGTGAACGTGCCAGCTGTTAAGCTCTCAGAAATAGCTGGTATTGCCATTACCCGTCAAGGGATTCGTCGTTATATCGAGAATTTTGAGAAACGAGTTGATCCCCGAGGTAAAATCTATTACTGGTTAGCTGGTGAAGTTATTGAGGATGTGGAACAACCCGATCATATTCACTTACCTCAAGATATCCCTACTGATGTTCAGGCAATTCGCAACAACTACATTACCATCACCCCTTTACAATATAACCTCACTGATACCGCTAGGGTGTATCACTTGAAGCAGTTGAAACTGGGTCAGGATGAAGGATGTTCGCCGTAGGCTTTCCTTGTAGGGTTTCATCAAGGAGGGAAAATAAAGGATGAAGGATAAAGTTTGGCAAAATTTACCTGAATTTATATTTAAAAATGAGGAGATTTACTGCTTTTATACAGAAATAAAATTGACCGTTTAATCCTCAAAAATAAGGTAAAAAGCACCCATGCTGCGACAACTTTAGTCAGCGGATTTCTATAACCATTGAAGCAGGCATTGATGAGATACTTCGTAATTGTAAGACCTGTTGGCAATAGCTTAAAAAAGAAAAAGGTGAAACCAACTAGTCAACTATTTTTTTATTCAACTTTCAACTTTCAACTTTCAACCTTAAGCATTCAACCTTCAAACTTCAACCTTCAACTTTCAACTTTAAACCTTCAACTTTCAACCTTCAATTTTAAACCTTCAACCTTAAACCTTCAACTTTAAACCTTCAACCACCGCCTCGATAGTACAGTTCAAGAAAGCGGAAAAACTTTTCACAGAGTTCTGGATCTCTTGCACCAACGTTTATTTCTTTGGTAATTTCTGCTACCGCCTGTTTCCAGTAGGGGCGAATGCCTGGGGGATCACTACGGTTACGATATAGCCGCTTGCTGATGATAGCATCTGCCGCATTCACCAGCTGAAAGACCTGAACAATGTAAGGAATTTTCTCACCACGCAACCCATCCGGATAACCAGTGCCATTCAGCCTCTCTTGGTGGGTACGCACTAAGAATGCAAACTCCTTCAGGAGTGGATGCTGGTTACAAATCAGTTCTGAAACTTCAGGATACTCCTTAACTTTTGTCCACTCCTTTTCTGTCAGCGGTCCTGTTTTGAACAGGATCTGATCGGGAATGCTAATTTTCCCTAAACCGTGGCAATAGCACAAAAAAACCAGCTGACGCATTGCTTCTGGCTCTAAGTTTAACCAGCGCCCAAAATGCATGCACATAGTTCGCAGACGATAGCACCTTAAGCCAATCGGGACGTTGCGAGCCAACTGGATTTGTTCAAGGAAATTTAGGATATCGGCGTCCCCAGAACGAAGCATCAAACTTTGAAGTTGGTTTTGGTTTTAACAATTAAATTATCCCTATCTATTAGCTTACAGTTGTGATTTTTTTATGAAGCTAACCCAGTTTATTAAGTCATTATATCATAATGGTAGTCCTCTAAAAGTAGTAATAGACTTTGGTGAAATCGACTCCTAGCAAGACATAAAACTGCCAAAATAACTACTTGTTTAGAACGAGCGAACTCACGATTTTAGTTATTTTTTTATGAAGCTGATTCACTTTATTGAGTTGCGATCGCATAGTGAACTAACTCAACTAGTTTCTGACGCAATGTCTCCAGTCCAAGACGTTTACTAGCAGAAATAAAGACTCCTTGAGGAAATTCTTCTTTCGCTAACGCTAGGGTATCACTATCTACTTGGTCGATTTTATTAAATACTACTAAAATCGGTCCTGGTGTAATGGGCATATCCCTCAGAATCCCCATTACAGAACGAATGTGACTAGCCCACGCTGAATGGGATAAATCCACTAAATGCAGCAAAGCATCTGCTTCTGTTACTTCTTCGAGGGTAGCCCGAAATGAATCTACTAAGGGTGGGGGTAACTCGTGAATAAACCCTACCGTATCGATCAATAGCATAGCGCTAGATTTCCCCGTTACTGAGTCAACAATAGGTAAGCGTCGGGTGGTGGGGTCAAGGGTAGCAAATAACTGGTCAGCGGTATAAACCTCAGCATTGGTTAGGGTATTCAACAGGGTAGATTTGCCAGCATTTGTATAACCAACGACCGCTACTGTCGGAACATCCTGTTGCTGACGCCGCTGCCTTAACCTTGACCGATGAGCCTGTAATTGGTTTACTTCTTGTTGAAGTCGGGCAATTCGACGCTGAATGGAGCGACGTTCGGTTTCCAGTTTGGTTTCACCCGGACCACGAGTACCAATGCCACCCCCTAACCGGGACATCGCCTGACCCCGACCAGTAAGGCGAGGCAACATATATTCTAGTTGTGCCAGTTCCACCTGCAATTTACCAGCACGGGACTGAGCTCTTTGGGCGAAAATATCGAGAATCACTTCAGTACGGTCTACAACCCGAACACCAATTTGGGATTCTAGGTTGCGAGCTTGTGCTGGTGATAGGTCGCGGTCAAATACTACCAGATTAGCGGCTAGAGTTTGGGTAGTCAGGGCAATTTCCTCTACTTTACCGCTACCAACTACTGTTTGGGGATGGGGATGCGATCGCTTTTGCTGGATTACCCCTAATACTTCTCCACCAGCGGTTTCCACCAACCGCCCAATTTCTGCTAAGCCATCTTCAAATCGCTCTGGGCTGATTTTTTCAGTCATTAACCCTATAATCAGCACCCTATCTTGGTCAACATCGACTTCCTGAGCCACAAATTGCCGTCGAAACTCAGCTTCTAGCTCTTCGACCAATTCCTGGAAATCCTGCTTGGTCAGAATATCCAGACTAATGGGTGATGATACACTCCAATTTAGGAGTTGAGAGTCTACCTTATTGTGTCCTTCTGAGTTACTAGGAGGGAGCAAATGTGCGAGATAGGTTTCTTTGATATAACCTGTTGCTCCACCACCCCGCCTTATCATACCTGACCCAGTAATCGTAAGTACCACCAATGCATCCAATCGCTGAATTGCCATAGCCGTGAGGGTAGATTCTCTAGGGGTTTCTGATTTGAGCTGAGTGGCGATACAGCGAATCCCGCACAATCGTTCAGCACCGTAACGGGGCAATTCCAGGGGAGGAATTTTGGTCTGAGTAGGGGTACCTACAGCCACACGAATCACTTGTCCCCGGCGATTGATGTAGGTGCATAGGGGCTGTTGAATGTCTGTGCTAATGGCTGCAACACGTTGAGCAAACTCCGGTGTAGTCAAGTTATCGCTAGGTAAGCGTTGGTGATACAGCCGTTTTAGTTGCTTGAGCTGGCTAGGCTTAAGACCTTGAAGATTACCGTAGATAGTATCGATAGGCGCTACTGACCAGTAACCTGGTTTCCAAGACTACTCTATCTATTTTAGGACTTACACAGTGAAACCAAAAATCCGGCTTTGCTACGGGTATAGGGTGATGGGGTGGGTGACCGGTTGACCGGGTGTGGCGAGCAAGGTATGACAACAAAGCGTTAGTCCACAGGAATTACGCACCAAGACCCTTAAAACCCAGTTTCTGGTTATAAATTAAAGATGCTTGCTTCCATGGCTTTTACCTTTTAGACATCTCCAGAAACTCGGTTTTGACCCAGGCAGTCCAAGGGTTTGAGGTTAATTTTTGGAGATGTCTATTATATCAAATCCGGATAATTGTCTACATTTACGATATCTAGACAAAATCTTTTTGCCCCTGCTCCCCTCCTACCCTGCTCGCCTCACCAGGAAGTATGGTTATTCAACCGGATTTCATATTACCTTTTGCCCTAGCCAAACCTTCCCCTACCTGTAAGACTAATACTGATTCACCAGCCCGAATCAAGGTTTTACCGATTGGCACCAGCGCTAGACCATTGGTATAAGCAAGATTAATCAAATTACCAGAACTATGACTACCACTGGCCAGATGAAATTCGTAGGCACCAGCTGCATCTAAACACAGTTGTCCCCACAGGTAAGTTTCCCGGCTTCCACCGGCATGTAAGTCATTAGATGCGATCGCTTTGACAAAAATTGGTTTCGAGACTTCCTCCGGTAAACCAGATAGTTTTAACAGTGCTGGTTTAACAAACCGCCAACAACTAACTAGTGCTGAAACGGGATTCCCAGGTAGACCAAAGTACAGTACTGGACGTTTTGAACAGGAGGGAGTGCTAGAAAGGTCACTGTCTTCTATGGAATTAGGCAAGGGGGAGGTAAAGGTAGCAACTGTTAGGGGTTTACCGGGTTTAACGGCAACCGAGTGGATGTGAATCTCTGCCCCGAGCTGGGCTAAGATTTTGTCTACATAGTCATAATCTCCCACTGATACACCGCCAGTAGATAGAACCATATCTGCTTCGGAGATAGCGTTTGCGATCGCATTTTTTAGATCGTCTGGCTGATCGCGCACAATCCCCATAGCTATGGGTACTCCCCCTAAGAGGGAGACAAAGGTAGCCAAGGCATACTGATTAGAATCGACAATTTGACCAGGTTTTAGGGGTTGGTCAGGGGTTACTAGCTCGTTGCCAGTGGAAAAAATTGCCACCCGAGGACGCCGATACACTGTCAATTGGTTACACTGAGCTGCAGCTAAAATGGCGATTTCTGGAGCACCAAGCCTAATTCCTGGTTTCATAAGACTGGTTTGGGCTTGGTAAAAAGATGCCCGATGACGGACAAAGGCTTGGGGTTGGGGAGCCTCCAAAATCACCACCTGGTTGTCCTGGAGCTTGGTGTTTTCTTGGATCACCACCGTATCAGCTCCTTTTGGCATACAACCTCCAGTAAAAATCCGTGACGCTTGTCCGGGTTTGACTTCACATTGGGGTTGATATCCAGCAGGGATTTCTTCTACTATAGTTAAAACTACTGGTTGTTCGCGATTGCAGGATTGGACATCGCTATAACGCACGGCATACCCATCCATGGCTGAATTATCCCAGTGGGGAAAATCTAAGTTACTGGTCACTGTTGCTGCCAGAATTCTATTAGTGGCAGCGGATAGCTCTACCACCTGTGTTTCCAGCCGTGGGTCAAAGGGTTGAACCAAATTGAGAATGATTGACTCTGCTTCTTGAACTGCTAGCATTGCCTATTAAGTATGAAAGATGAACGATGCAGCACTATTGCATGAAGGACACAGTGAAGTACTTGCGCTGTGGTGGGCGTGAAATCTTCCCTAATTATCCTCCACTTCATCAATGGTAGGTTTTTAGTTTTGATCGGAAGTTTCGATTCTGATCGGTTCATCTTTGGTTCCAACTCTTTAATCCACGAACAACTTGTAGCTTTCATCCCGTGACTAGATCAATTATCGATAGATTACGATTAGGGTTATCCGTAGGCATTGCCAAAACCGTCACCGCTCTGGTTCGGTTATTAAACCTAGGGGCAGCAAGTGTTCTGCCTGGAGCAATTGCCCGTCGTCTCCAGCCTCAAGTGCTTCCCTTACTCTTGGATCAGGTCAGACGAGGTGTGATTCTAATTGTTGGTACTAACGGTAAAACTACCACCTCTCTACTTCTATGCACTATCCTGGAAGACCTTGGTTGGCAAGTTGCTCACAATAGTACTGGGGCAAATTTGATTAATGGCTTAGTGACCGCACTCCTAGTTAATACCAATGGCATTGGTCAGTTGGATGCTGACTACGCCCTTTTGGAAGTAGATGAAAATGTGCTGCCCTTGCTATTGCTTGATTGTCAGCCTAAATTTATTTTGGGCTTAAACCTGTTTCGTGACCAGCTGGATCGTTATGGGGAAGTGGATACTATTAGCCGTCGCTGGCAAAATGCGATCGCTCCCTTACCTGAGGAAACCGTTGTAGTTTTAAACGGCGATGACCCTACCCTGTCTTACCTCGGTCAACAGTTACCCCAGAGAGTCCTTTTCTTTGGGTTAAGTGAGCCAGATCTCTATCTTGATGAAATTCCCCATGCCGTTGACTCAATTTACTGCCCCAGTTGTGGACATCCCCTGGACTATGAGGGGGTTTATCTGTCCCATCTAGGAGACTATCACTGTCCTCAATGTGGCTTTAGTAAACCTCAACTCGGAGTCAATAGTAGCCAGTGGCCACAAATATTAATTGGTATCTATAACAAATACAATACATTGGCAGCGGGATTACTAGCCATAGAGATGGGAATTGACCGGGATACCATCTACAACAGTATTAAAACCTTCCGCGCTGCCTTTGGACGAGCAGAAGAATTAGTTGTGGATGGGAAGCGGGTTCGGATTCTGTTGTCCAAAAATCCAGTAGGGATGAATGAAACGATTCGAGCTGTTAATGACTTGCAAAAACAAGGTGGAGCATCCACTAAGCTAGTGGTACTCAATGACCGAACCCCCGATGGCACAGATGTGTCTTGGATTTGGGATGTGGATACAGAGAAATTAGTGAACTCAGGGGGAACTGTGGTAGTCAGTGGCGATCGCGTTTATGATATGGCACTCCGTCTACAATACAGCCAGAATCAAGACCAGAATCAAGACCAGACTAATTGCCAATTGATTATTAAAGAAGATTTATCAGACGCGATCGCTACCGCTTTGGACGAAACTCCAGCTGACGAAACCCTTCATATTTTGCCTACTTATTCTGCCATGTTGGAAGTGCGGGGACTTTTGACTGGGCGCAAAATTTTGTAGGTATTTTTAAGGGAGATAATTGGAAATTTTATTAAGTCCTGACTCATGAAAAATTATGCCAAAATAAATCTATACCCCCAGCAGTAGCCGATCAGGAAACCATGACTCAAAGTATTGACCGGGTTGTTTTACCTCCTCCTTTCCCAGATCACACCCAACTACCAGAATCAGATGGAAGTTTTGTGAAAAATTTTCAGGAACACCCCCAAAGCATATTACTGACAGATTCGATTGGACCAGTTTTACAGCAAATCCATCCTGATGGACACTATGCCATTGGGCAAGACTGTGGTATTTATTGGCGAGAAACTGACCCACCCGAAAAAGGAGCAGAAGCTCCTGACTGGTTTTATGTTCCCAATGTTCCCCCTAAGTTAGATGGTGAAATTCGCCGTTCCTACGTTATATGGCGAGAATATATCGCTCCTTTAATTGCTCTTGAATTTGCCAGTGGGAACGGGGAAGAAGAACGAGACCAAACTCCTCTATCCCGAAGTGAGGAAGGAAAAGTAACTAAACCAGGCAAATTTTGGGTTTATGAGCAGATTATACGCATTGCCTATTACGGTATTTATGAAATCAAAACTGGTAACTTGGAGGTCTATGAATTCCTTAAAGGTTTCTATCACAAAATGAAGCCCAACGAGCGAGGTCATTATCCCATTGAACCATTAGGAATCGAATTGGGACTGTGGCAGGGAACCTATCAAAATCAAAACCAACTCTGGTTAAGGTGGTGGGATAACCAAGGTAATCTATTGCTGATTGGTAATGAGCGGGCGGAAGTAGAACATGCACGAGCTCAAAAAGCTGAACAGGCAATCTTCGAGGCTGTGCCCCGTTTCCTGAAGATGGGACTAACAGTGGAACAGGTAGCAGAAGCCCTTAGCTTGAGTGTAGAACAGGTACGAGAACAAGTTGAGGGTTGAATAACTGTAAAAAGTCATGAGCATTATCAAACAAACCACCGAATGGTTAGAAACCAACTGGGTTAATCCCGCCTATGGAGGTTTGCTTTTAGCAGGAATTGCCATTTGTTTCTTTGGCGCTGCCACCAATACCATGGCAGGATGGCTCTATGTGATCAGTGCAATTATTTTTGCCCTACTGGTAATTGCCGCTATCTTGCCAGTGCGATCGCTTAACCATCTATCAGTACGCCGACGTCCGATCTCACCAGTCAGTGTGGGAGACCAGTTAACCATTGAACTAGAAATCGAAAACCCCACCCTCGGACCTCAAACCCTATTACAAGTTCAGGATATGCTCCCACCGGAACTGGGAGCTATGACCAAAACACCAGTAGCTAGCATTCCAGCCCAAAGTGTCCATCGCTGGGTTTATTACCATCCCACCCCCAAACGAGGAGTCTATCGTTGGCACCAGGTACAATTGAGAACTGCCACACCCTTGGGATTATTTTGGTGCCGTCGCCGTCGATATGTCAGCGCTAGGGCAGTAGTTTATCCCACTGTACTCCCCCTTACTTGCTGTCCCCTAGTGGATGAAATCGGTGAAGAGGACAGTATGCAAGTCCAAAGCGATCGCAAATCTCAATCACTTAGCCAAGACCTTACCAAAGCACTACGACCTTACCGAGTTGGTGACCCTACCCGTCTGATTCACTGGCGCACCAGTGCTCGTTACGGTGAATTACTGGTACGGGAGTTAGAAGTATTGACTGGTTCTCAAGAAATTATCATATGCCTCGATAGCTCCAGTCAATGGCATCCCGAAGACTTTGAACAAGCCGTGATTGCTGCTGCTTCTATGTACTCCTATGCTTGTCGGACTCAGCCAAATGTGAAATTATGGACACCAATAACAGGGTTATTGCACGGCAGTTCAGTAGTGTTAGAAGCCCTTGCTGCCACCCAAGCCGGAGTTGATGGGAAAGCTGAAGAGCAACCCTATTTACCCCCCTATCTACCCTTGATCTGGCTGACTCAAAATCCTGTTAGTCTTAACTCCCTACCCCCTGGAAGTCGTTGCTTACTTTGGCCAAAAGATGTATCCGTGGGGAAGCCAGTCCAACAACTTAAGCGCGATAGTTTGGGAATTGTAATTAATACGACTGAGCCCCTAAAACCCCAGTTACAGCAACCGATACGATAGCAAATAAGCTGTGGAACGCAACGGATTATGACGGAGCTAAGGTCAGGTTGTTTGCAGTCTGGTCTGCTGATTTAGGGTAGAGCAGAAGGTTTTGGTATTTCTTAACACCAATTCAACCGATCAAGCAATTATCCTAAACTATGTTATGTATCGCTATCCCAACGATCAACAAATATCCGATTTACCTGTAAGACAGTACGATACAATTCTAAGAACTCTTTCATAACTGAATTTTACTAAATGACTACATCACCAATAGCTAATCAAGCCAGTGATAGTAAACTGGAGGCGATGCAAAACTTTGCTCAGACTTATGCTCAGCGGACTGATACTTACTTCTGTGTTGACCCAAGCGTAACTGCTGTGGTTATTGAGGGACTTGCCAAAAACAAAGAAGAACTCGGTGCTCCCTTATGCCCTTGCCGCCATTATGAAGACAAAGAAGCAGAGGTGAAAGCTACCTTCTGGAATTGCCCTTGTGTCCCAATGCGGGAACGCAAGGAGTGCCACTGTATGTTATTTTTGACCCCGGATAACGATTTTGCGGGTGATAAGCAAGAAATTTCCCTAGACGAAATTAAAGCTGCGCGAGATAGCATGGCATGACAGCCATAGTACTACCTGAAGAATTTTGGCAGGGTGTCGATCAATTTAATCAGCAAGAGTTTTACGCTTGTCACGACACCCTTGAAGCTTTATGGATAGAAGCAGTTGAGCCGCAAAAGCGGTTTTATCAAGGCATTTTACAAATAGCTGTTGGCTGCTACCACCTAGGTAATCTAAACTGGCGTGGTGCAGTGGTTTTACTCGGTGAAGGGATTGGACGTCTCAGTAACTATCAACCGGACTATGGGGGGATTGATGTCACTGAGCTACTATCTCAAAGTGTTAATCTCCTACAGGCATTGCAAAACGTTGGCTCAGAGCAAGTTGCTGATTTTGTTAGACAGTTAGAGGCGGCTGACAGCAATGATGTTGTAGTTGGTGGCGAAGGGGTTAGGGGTTTTCCAAAACTCAAAGGAGTTGATGGTTAACCATTAACTTGTTAACCATTAGTTGTTAGCACATGCTTTGAAGGGATGAGAAACTTTGTTGGTGCCTAGTCGTCAAAACTAAAACACGTGCCTTAGAGCAAAAAGCCCATTTTAATTCCCAAGCTATGGCTGGATTTGCTTAAACTAGTAGGCAGAACAGCTTATTGGTATTCGAGATCAGTCATCACACACAACAGCATGAAGTCCGACCTTAAATATACTAACCGATTAAGGCATAATCTAGGTCTAAGATTATTCTTGCCAGTTACCTTGGTAGGTGCGATCGCATTACCAACTTTCCTTAACATCCCCCAAGCACAAGCCCAAAATAAACCATCAGCTGCTGATGGAAGTGCCTTGACGGTTCGCTCTGATGTCCAGGAAGCTAACTCCAAAACTGGCGTAGTCACAGCCCGTGGCAATGTCCAAATTAACTATCCCGCTCGCCAAATACAAGCAACTGCAGCCCAAGCCCAATACTTCAGCCGTGAGCGTCGTCTGGTTCTCAATGGCAATGTTTTTGTGTTGCAGGAGGGCAATAGTATTCAGGGTGAAACCATTACCTATTTGATTGATGAAGGACGCTTTGTAGCCCTGCCTCAACAGAACCAACAGGTAGAATCAATTTACATCGTTACAGACTCAGACAGCACCACATCACCGGCTCCAGGGCTTCCCTAGCTAAATCAACCCCTACCATCAGTCATTATGGCTTAAAAACTAGATCTTAATTGATAGAATAGCCTGCAACCACTTATGGTCATTTCCTGGTCATTAGTTAATTACCAAGTATATAAAGATTATGGACTATTGACTAATGACCGATTAAAGGTGCTATCTGTGAAAATATTATTAGATAATATCCATAAGTCCTATGGCAGGCGCAGTGTTGTCAGTCGTGTTCATCTTTCCGTTGCCCAAGGAGAAGTTGTAGGGTTGCTTGGTCCTAATGGTGCTGGTAAAACTACAACCTTCTACATTGCCACTGGTCTAGAAAAACCCAATCTGGGTACAGTTTGGCTAGATGATCAAGATATCACTGCCATGCCGATTAATCGGCGAGCCCAGCTAGGTATTGGTTACCTGGCTCAGGAAGCTAGTATTTTCCGCCACCTTAGTGTTCGGGACAATATTCAATTAGTCTTAGAACAAACTGGTGTGCCTCGTAGTGAGTGGCGATTAAGAATGCATTACTTACTCCAAGAGTTTCGTTTGGAAAAAGTCGCCAATACCTTAGGTAATCAAGTGTCTGGAGGAGAGAGACGTCGAACAGAACTGGCAAGAGCGTTAGCTGTTGGTTCACTTGGACCGAAGTTCTTATTCTTGGATGAGCCATTTGCTGGTGTCGATCCCATTGCTGTCTCAGAGATTCAAAAAATTATGGCTCGATTACGCGATCGCCAAATGGGAATTCTGGTGACTGACCACAATGTAAGAGAAACCCTAGCGATTACTGACCGCGCCTACATTATGCGAGAAGGACAAATCCTGGCTGCCGGAAGTGCTGAAGAACTTTATGATAATCCTCTAGTACGTAAGTATTACTTAGGGACAGGGTTTCAACGATAACAGAAGCTATTAAAAATTAATTTAGTGATTAGCAAATCATGAAATTTGGTAAATCCAAGTCCATCATTGCACTAATGCCTGGCTTATCAGTGATGGATCGGTACATCGTATTTGAGCTAATCCCACCACTGCTGTTTGGTATTGGTGCTTTTTCATCACTGGGTGTAGCTATTGGAACCCTATTTGAGTTGGTTCGCAAAGTTACTGAAGCAGGACTACCATTGGGAATTGCACTTCAAGTGCTACTGTTGCAGATACCCCAGTTTATTTCCTATGCTTTACCAATGTCCATGCTCCTAGCTGCTCTGATGGCATACTCTCGCCTCAGCAGCGATAGTGAGTTGATTGCCATGCGCAGCTTTGGGGTAAGCATCTACCGACTCGTAATACCTGCTGTAGTGGTGAGTTTGCTCGTTACAAGTCTGACATTTGTATTTAATGAATTAGTGGTTCCTGCGGCTAACTACCAGTCCAAAATCACCTTAGACAAAGCGCTTAAAAAAGAAAGACCATCCTTTCAGGAAAGGAACATCTTTTATCCCGAATATCAAAAAGTAAAGCTACCCAATGGCAAAAAAGTTAACAAAATTAAGCGTTGGTTCTACGCCGAGCAATTTGATGGTAAGCAGATGAGGGGCTTGACAATTTTAGACTTTTCTCAGACCGGTCTAGAACAAATTGTAACCTCTCAATCTGCCGTTTGGAACCCAACTGAAAATCTCTGGGATTTTATAGATGGCACGATCTATATTATATCTCCCGATGCTTCTTACCGCAATATCCTTAGATTTGAAAAACAAAAGCTACAACTTCCTAGAACACCTTTGGATTTGGCCAAAAAAAATCGTGACTATGGTGAAATGAACATTGCTCAGTCTCTAGAGCGTTTGGAGGTATTACGCCATAGTGGTAATGCTAAAAAAATTCGTAAACTTAGGATCAGAATTCAACAAAAAATTTCTTTTCCCTTTGTTTGTCTAGTTTTTGGTTTAGTGGGAGCTTCCTTGGGAACTCGTCCTCAACGTACAGGTAAAGCAACCAGTTTCGGAATTAGTGTTTTAGTAATTTTTTCTTACTACTTATTAGGGTTTATCACCAATGCCCTAGGTCTAGTTAACATTTTCTCTCCTGTTATGGCAGCCTGGTTGCCCAATTTATTTGGACTAGGTGCTGGAGGATTGTTGTTATATAGAGCTGCGCGATAAGTAGGCTAGATAGACAGGTGGTTATTGTTGCTAATTGTAAATTGCTAATTGTAAATTGCTAATTGTAAATTGCTAATTGTAAACCTGAATCGGTTGATTAGAGGCTAGCATCAAGTTACAGCGAAGCTGAAATGTCTAACATCGTTGAAACGTGCCATGTCTTCTCGTCATCAACCTCCTGCCTACCTCCGCTATTGGAAAGCTCAACTACAACCTTTGGGACGACCAGCATTTTGGGGAGCAGCTGTCTTGTTATCCCTAATGTTGTGGTTTCTCCGGGAATACTGGAACCATCCAGAATTGTTAAGGGCAATTGGGATCAATCAAGTGGCTGAAACTGATACTCCCACCGTTGAACCAACCCTGTCTTCTGAAGATGATGAACTAGCGGCAAGGTTAGCTGATATTGATAATTCTGCCGTGCTATTAGCAGAGCTCGAAGCCCTAAGTGCTATATCAGTACCACCACAGCAAACCAAGAAAGGCAAAAAGTCTAAAACCAAAAATTCAGAAGGGTTATTTACTCAAGTTATTCAGCAGACAAAAGCTAACTCCCAAGCAAAATCACCTTTGCTAAACCCAAACTTCCAACCTCAGCAGTCCTCAAAAGCCAGAAATCCCTTTGCTACATCTACAAACGATTTGTTTAATATCCCTCCCGTTCCTGGGAGTGACTTACTGAGCAATCCTAACTCTGTTAATCAGAGATCTTTATCCTCAAGCACACTGAACCAGACTAATTCTGTGTTGGGGTTGGGTTCCCTCAATTCCCTCTACACTAATCCAACACAGTTACCAGTCAGCCCTTTACAGGAAGCCTTGAATAGGCTTAATGCTGCTAAGTCTGTTACCGGTAATAGCAAAGCTCAACTACCTGCTAACATCTTTCCTTCAAATATCTCCTATGGAAACAGGGGAGTTCTCGAACAACGGAACTCAGGAACTCAGGAAATTAAAGCTAGGGGGGGAATACCGTTGACGGCAACTGGGAATCAAGCATTACCGACTCCCTCCTATCCAGGACAAATTACCTATCCTGGGGTAACAACACCAGGTGTAACCGGCAACAGGACTTTCTCGACCACACCCACAACAGCTCCTTCTCCAGGACAAATTAATTATCCTGGAGTCAATCTACCTCGAACAAGGAACGATAGAACTTTTCCGACAACACCTACAGTTCCTCTTAATTCCAACACCTACTCTACTCCATTCCGGCAAGCTACCGGTGTACCAACGGCAGCACCTCTTAGACCAGTAGCACCGCAAGGAACAAGTAAATTGGGGCAATTTTCTACCCAGTCTACTAGTCAAAATCAGTTTTTCAATCAGCGTCGCTTAAAGTCTAAGCTTGAACCAAGTCAGCTGAGGCGACGTGACATACTCCCGAAGCTGCCCTAACGGGACAGCGCGGGCTTCTTACCAACTCCAGCTATTGCCATCGGGCTCTGCCCGACGCTACGCGAACGGATACAAGGCCTTTGGCCACGCTACGCGAACGATAAGCTTTATTAACGACACGGGATGCCCCGACCCGCCGGAACAATACAAAAAAAAGTTCTATTTTCAGTTGGTAGGTGGCGATTAGCTCTTAATTTGTTTTCCCTACCATTGTTAATATATCACATTGGCATTTCGACGTTCCGACCCTTGTCCCGCGCTTCCCATACGACACTTACCCAATGAAGGAAAAGTGCGGGGCTTCTCGAGGTTTAGCTAAAATATTTAATGATTGCCTCAGCAAACTCAGAACACTTCAGGGGAGGTTCTACGGGTGGAGTCATCATCCGGGCTAGGTCATAAGTAACTTCCCGGTTAGCGATCGCATCTGATATCCCCTTCTTAATCAAATCAGCAGCTTCTTGCCAACCCATATACTCTAGCATCATCACTCCTGATAAAATCACAGAGCCTGGATTTACCCGGTCTAGACCCGCATGTTTGGGAGCTGTGCCATGGGTGGCTTCAAAAATCGCACACGTGTCACCAATATTCGCTCCTGGACCCATACCTAATCCACCAACCATAGCAGCAGCAGCATCGGATAGGTAATCACCATTAAGATTCATTGTGGCCAAAATAGAGTATTCCGCTGGTCGAGTCTGGATTTGTTGGAAAATGCTGTCCGCAATCCGGTCATTGACCATCACCTTATCTTGCCATTGACCTTGCCCATGGGTGTCCCAGATGGAATTAAGGACATTTTCCACTTCCTGGATCACTTTCCCCTGTTTTTCTGGGGTCAAGGCATCATAACCCGGTTCAATCGCGCGAGCATTCTCTTCCAGGGTAATATCAGGATTTTGCTCTTTGTTGCTCAGAATCCAAGATTCCCGTTCAGTTACAGATTCTGCTCGAAACTCTGTGGTTGCTAGTTCATAACCCCAGTCCCGGAACGCGCCTTCGGTGTACTTCATAATATTCCCCTTATGTACCAAAGTCACCATCTGCTTAGGCTTAGGTAGCCTGAGGGCATGTTGGATGGCGCGGCGCACTAAACGCTGGGAGCCAGTTTTACTGATGGGTTTAATGCCAATACCAGCATCTAAGGGAATCTGTTTTGTGCCATGTTCTGGAGTCGCTGGGATTAGATCCTGATTGAGTAAAGTAATCAATTTTTCAGCAACTTCGCTTCCTTTGGGCCATTCAATACCCAAGTAGATATCTTCTGTATTTTCCCGATAGACAATCACATCCAGTTTCTCTGGAGTTTTGTGGGGAGAGGGGGTTCCTGGGTAGTACTTACAGGGACGCACACAGGCATAAAGGTCATTAATTTGCCGCAGGGCGACATTGAGAGAGCGTATACCACCACCCACAGGAGTTGTCAAGGGTCCTTTGATAGCAATGCCGTATTCTTTGATGGCATTTAGGGTGTCTTGGGGTAAATACTGATAAGTACCGTACTTTTCGCAAGCTTCGTCACCGGCGTAGATTTTAAACCAGCTGATGCTGCGCTTGGCACCATAGGCGCATTGGACCGATGCATCAATTACCTTCTGGGCAGCTGGCCAGATATCAACGCCAGTACCATCTCCGCGAATAAACGGAATAATTGGGTTGTCAGGAACAATGGGTTGACCATCCTTGTAGGTAATGGCAGAACCAGTCTGGCAAGGGGAAATTTTCTCGTACATAAAGTAGTTTTAATGAATTTCAGATGGAAGTTGGCAATAGACTTATAGTCAGAAAACTACCAGATCTACTGCACTGGGGTTGAGACATTAAGCTTTTTTGCTGATTAACCCCAGGTAAATGGTAGTTTACGTAAGTTCTATCCATAGGGGGATGGCAAAAACTATACTATAGTTAAGCTTCTCATTAAGATAATTACTACTTGACAGGACAAGAGTGGCAGAAAGAGCAGGTAGTTGTTGAGCTTTCTTCCCGAAAATTCCCATTTCTGGGTATTAGCATGAGTGAACGTAGTTCAAGTTCAAAGCTTTGATGAAGTTATTACACCATGGCTCAACTGTTTTAAATCAGCCTTTATGCTGAAATAGGGGTTCTATAGCTTAAGTTCTCCTGTAATAGGAAGGTGTTCAACTGTTTTACAACAGTCAGCCAAGGCTGCTTTGTGCAGCGCCATCGCTCCTAAAAAATTGCTTGGGTGATGTGTCAATAGTTAGGGCTTCAACACCGAAACTTACAGTGTTATTAGCATAGATTCTGCCTATGGTCAATCGAATTACGATCAAAAGATATGGTGTATTGTTTGTCTGAGTGGGCCTTTCACAGACTTCCAGCCAGATGGCAGCAGCATCAATTCATGACCAATTGGCAGGAGTGTTTGTATAAAAGGTGGCTCCAGAAAGAATATGAAAAAGATTTTAGTTGTTGACGATGATAAAACCCTGCTAACTCTTTTGAAGCGCTACCTGGAACATCGAGGATACCAGGTAGAACAAGTGTGTTCGGGAACTGAAGCCTTGGAAGCTTGTCTCAAAAATCCACCGGATTTGGTAGTTTCTGATGTGCTGATGCCGGAGATGGATGGGCTAGAGTTTTGCCGTCGTCTGAGAAACATTCCCAATGGTAGGCTGATGCCATTTATTTTTTTGTCTAGCAAAGCAGAATTAGAAGACCGTATTAATGGTCATTCTATGGGAGCAGATGATTACTTAACTAAACCCGTTGCTCCCAGAGAACTAGAGGCAAAAATCGAAGCACTGCTAGAGCGCTCGCACCGTATCCATGCTGAAATTGTTCGGTTGATGCAAGCTACTGCGATAGCTCCTGGCCATCTAGCTAACCAATTATCAACACCAACAGCTGTTGATAATTCTAAGACTTTTGCTCAGGTAGGGGCAAAACCTCAACCTCTACCCTTGACACCAGCAGAAGAACGAGTATTTTGGCAAGTTATTCAGGGGCTAACCAACAAAGAAATAAGCGATCGCCTATTTATCAGCCCTCGTACTGTTCAGACTCACCTCAGTAGCATACTCCATAAGTTGAAACTACATAATCGTAGCCAATTGGTGCGCTTTGCCTATGAGCAGGGATACAAAAGGCCTAAGGAGTAGACATGGGGCAAAATCGGGTTTATTGGTCAATCTTCGATTTTGACAGAGCTGCCTTGTATTTATACTTCCAACAGACATCAACTGAGCTTTTATTTAAGTATCAGCTATCACCAATGAGTATAATAGTATTGATAGTATTGGTAGTTGAGCTTCCCAGCTTAATAAATCCCTCAAAAGATACACTAGCATAGCTTGGGGAATCTGTAAACCTCCCTGACCCTCTTGGTAAAAAATCCAATCAACATGGTAAACAGTAAAGTATAAATCAACTACTTTGGGGCGAGGGAGGTAGCCTTGGTAGTAGGTAAACCTACTACTGGAGTAAGTCCTTTTAACTCAGCACTGTCTGGCTGATGCACTCAGAAATATTTTCAAGTTAGATGACTGGAATCTACACTGCCGATGAATTACAACAGCTGATCACCCACGAGTCAGAGCGATGGCGACCACTGGTATTTACTAATGGGTGTTTTGATCTACTACACATTGGTCATGTGCGTTACTTAAAGATTGCCAAATCCTTGGGTTCATCTCTAGTGGTGGGGCTAAATAGTGATCAATCAGTAAACCGCATTAAACCATCACAGCCAGGATATCCTCCCCGACCACTGGTTCCTGAAATACAGAGGGCAGAAATTCTGGCAACTCTCAAACCCGTAGATGGGGTAGTGATTTTTGCTGAAACCACAGCTACTCGTTTAATTGAAGCATTGCAACCAGAGGTGTATGTTAAAGGGGGTGACTACAGTCTATCGACTTTACCAGAAGCCCCGATTGTTCAATCCTACGGGGGGCGGATTGAGTTAGTCCAGGTTGAATTTCCTACCTCCACTACTCAAATCATTAACCGCATTCTTCAGGCTCGATAAGCACGTGAGAATAGAGAATGGTTGAAATTTGATAAGTTGTTGTGGGTGTAAATTGATTATTTGTCAATTTTGGAAAAAACTTTTCATACCCTCGGGTGTTGTCTCTTCGTCGCGGGTGTCTCCCTATCTACTTCAGTATAGGCACCCTTAAATTAGCCATGATAGCACGCTTACATTAGGTACTAAGCACGCTTACACCCTTAACTATTAACCATTAACCATTAACCATTAAACCAACACCTAACCCCTAACCCCTAACAATTAACCTGCAAGTTAATTGTTCGAGCAGCTTAGGAGTAAAGCACCGAAGCGAGACAATTGACGGACTACGATCGGTGAAATTTTGGCAAAAGTTCTTCATCGTAAAAGGTTTAAGGTTAGACAATTATAAGCTTGAAGGTTGTATACAAGCGGTCCGGTGCCGTAGTCTAGGTTAAAAGCATGAACTTGCTTGACTCTCGACTTTAAAACCTATCATATTCAACTTCAACCTTCTTGAGTGCAACCTCAAACCCTACCCTTCATGAGCGATCAAACGGCCCCTTTCCCAGCAGAAGTCTCTAACACAGTTGCCGAACTCCAGCGCCAGCTAAAGTCTAGTTCTGAAAAAAAACAACAGGCTTTGATTCAGGAACTTGCCAGCACTGGCACTGCCGGGTTAGACGTGTTAATGGAATTTTTACAGGAGCAACGTGCCAACCCGACTATCCTCAGTGCTGGTTTTGCCTATCAAGCCCTCCATCAAGCCAATATCCCCAAAACCAATGAATTTCTGCAAACCTATTTTCCTACTGGGGTTGTACCCCTACGTTCTGAAGCAGGCATTGATTACACACCCGTGCAACAGCTGCTAGTTAAACAAGACTTTCTCGCAGCTGACCGTCTTACTCTCGAAAAACTCTGTGAGTTAGCAGGAGCTGCTGCTCTACAGAGAAGATGGCTGTATTTTTCGGAAGTAGACAATTTCCCGATTACGGATTTGCAAACTATTGATATCTTGTGGCTTATTCACTCTCAAGGCAAATTTGGATTTTCTGTGCAGCGGGAGCTTTGGTTGTCTTTGGGCAAGAACTGGGAAAAACTTTGGCCAAAAATTGGTTGGAAAACTGGCAATCGCTGGACCCGATATCCCCATGAGTTTATCTGGGATCTCAGTGCACCAAAAGGTCATTTGCCTCTTTCCAATCAGCTCAGAGGTGTTCGGGTATTTTCCTCTTTGCTTTCTCATCCAGCTTGGTCTACTCGGACATCACTCCCATAAGCGGTCAGGAACGAAAAAAACACAAAAATGCTTCTGATACCGAAAAATTTGGCATTATTTAAGCATTTATTTTCCTGAGAATTTGTTTACTTCACTACTCTATCTGGGAACCTTAAGTGTTGTGGGTAGCACTACAGTCGCCAGTGGACTGTGGTGCTACCAAAGGTAACCATGGGGAATGGGTTGGTTATGGGAAAAGAAAATCAACTTTTTTGTACTCTGGATGGTTTGAATCCTAAAGAACGGGAAAAAAAACGACTGAAAACTCTTCGGGATTTAGGTCTACTCGAAGCAGAAACAGTACCAGTTTTCGACGAGGCAACTCAGACTACTGCCCGATTTTTAGATGTGCCTATCTGCATTTTGGGCTTTATGGTACAAATGCAACAGCACATCAAATCAGCTGTGGGATTATCTAGAATCGGGCTAATGAATCGAGTGGCACAGTCCCGTCAGTTGCCCCGTAGTGAATGCTTTTGTAGCTATGTAGTAGATAGTCATCAAATGTTGGCGATTAATGATACAGTCACCAACCCTGTCTTTGCTAGTAGTGTACTGGTTCACCACTACGGTATCCGTTCTTACTTAGGTGCACCACTGTTAACTGCTGATGGAGAGTGTTTAGGTACCCTAGCAGTTATGGATTTAGTACCTCGCAATTTTACCACCAAAGATTATGAGTTTTTGGCAATTACGGCTCGTTGGAGTCTCAGTGAATTTGAGCGGAATCATTTTTTGAAAAAAGAGCGTGACCGCTTTGTTCACTGGCTACCCAACTCTTCAACAGAGCCTCAGCACTCTCAGGAATTCGAGTCTGATCCGGAAACTTCTAGCCCTAGGAATCTCTCTCTAGATGGGATAGCTGGTTTTAACTCAGTTCACACCATTAAGTACAAATTACTAACTCAGCTGACACAGGAATTGCGCACACCTCTAACATCGATTATGGGAATGGCTAGTGTATTAAGTCGCCAAGTTTATGGGTCTTTGACTGATAAACAAAAAGAATATCTAGAAATTGTTTATTGCAGTGGTCGTCAGCTGGTATTGATGGTTGATGAAATTCTTTGCTTGGGAATTTTTGAGGAAAACAGCGAACAACTAAATTTAACTGCTGTAGATATTGAAATGCTCTGTCAACAAGCAATTAACAATTTAGCACAGATAGCGCAGCAACATCAACAAAAGTTGCATCTATCTGTAGAGCCAGGTAATCGCATCTGGTTTCTGGATAAAGAAAAGGTGCGACAAATGCTATATTACCTTATATTCAGTGTGATTTACTCGGCTGAGGCAGGGGGTGAAGTACGCATCCATGTCTCTCGAAAAACTGATTTGGAGAGGGCTAATGTCGTGTCTTTGAAAATCGCGGTTTGGGTTTCTCACCCCTGGCTCGGAGATGGTCTACCTCAGATGTACGGACAAATTTCTGAGTTACCGTTACAATCCCCCTCAGCAGCAGCAGCGGTTGCTAATGCTTTAGAAACCCCATTCATTACTGAAGCACTGGGAATCAGTGAACTACCTTCGAGTTCTAACTTCCTCTGTGACAATCAGTTTTTATCCAGTTCTTTTGATCCAGAAACTACTAGTTGGGGTTCTGAATCGGAAAAAAGACCTCAGAATAGTGAATCTCGTGAAAGTTTAGGGCTATTACTAAGCTGCCATTTAGCTAAACGCCATAGAGGAAAAATTTCTGTTCAAGGTTTGCCAGAGTTAGGGTATCGCTACGTGATTACTTTACCTAAATTAGAGTCTCCTGATCAAAACTGTTAAACCACTGTTCCGATTCATTGACTCCTATGTTAAACTAATATAGGCAACGGTACTGTCAAGGTGATATAGCCATCAGACCTAGACCGTATTTCTCAAAAAAACTCATAAGTAGAAGACTAACGGCTGATCAGGGTTGCTCAGTTAATAAATTGTTTAATTTTGCTTAGTCTTTGTGAAGTGGTCGATAGCAAAAGTGCTAAAGACCCCCTGAGAACACCAGCTTTTCGGGAAGCGTCGAAAAGTTTTTTAGTATTTGGTGAATGAATCCTGATCTAAAATCAAAGATTATAGATAGGGTGGGTTCAAATAAAAAATAGACAATGAATTCAGCATGGGCTAAGTTTACTCTCTCAAATTTACAGCTGTATCGGTGGCGAGGCACTAGCTATTTGTATCGCCTGGTGGGACTCCTAGATGCTTGGCGTCAGAGTAGCTTGCTCCTACAGTGGTCTGACGCAATAGGAGCGATGATAGTTGCTCTGGTGTTCAGTTTAGCTCCTTTTGTGTCCAATGCTCTAGTAGGCATCTTGTTAATTGCAAGTGCAGGGTTCTGGGTATTGCTAACCCTATCTGATGATACAGGAAAGCCCAAGGTAAGCCCCATTCATCTGTTAGTTTTCTTCTACTGGAGTGTTGCCACTATAGCCACCG
Source organism: Moorena sp. SIO3I6 (assembly GCF_010672095.1). Lineage (NCBI taxonomy): Bacteria > Bacillati > Cyanobacteriota > Cyanophyceae > Coleofasciculales > Coleofasciculaceae > Moorena > Moorena sp. SIO3I6. Next base: position 50,936 of record NZ_JAAHHU010000026.1, read on the forward strand.
CACTCTCTCCGGTGAAAGGTGCTGCCTGTAGTGGTTTGGTGAAATTAACCCTTTATTTGTTGTTTTTTGCCCTGATGGCAAGGGTATTGCGTTCCGGTCGGCTTCGTAGCTGGATTATTACCCTGTTTCTCCATATATCACTCATTGTCAGTATTTACGGCTTGCGGCAGTGGTTTTTTGGGGCTGAAGCATTAGCTACCTGGGTAGACCCCACTTCAGCAGCAGCAAAACTGACGCGGGTCTATAGTTATCTGGGCAACCCGAATTTACTAGCTGGTTATCTGATCCCAGCAGTAGCATTGAGTTTGGCAGCAGTATTTGTCTGGCAGGGTTTGCTCCCCAAAGCCTTAGCACTGACGATGGTGGTCGTGAATTCAGTTTGTCTAGTGCTAACCTTTAGTCGGGGTGGATGGATTGGTTTTGTTGTTTGTATTTTCGTCTTCTTGATCCTGCTGGTGTATTGGTACAGTGTACAGTTGCCCCCTAAATTACGCCCTTGGGCAATGCCAGCGCTATTAAGCAGTTGTGCTGGGGTGATGCTTCTCGCAGTCATGTTTGTTCCAGCTATACGCGATCGCATTGCTAGTATTTTTGTTGGTCGGGAAGATAGTAGTAACAACTTCCGCATGAATGTTTGGTCTGCTGTGGTGGACATGATTCGTGACCGACCCATCATTGGCATTGGTCCAGGGAACAACGCCTTCAACAAAATCTATCCCCTTTTCCAACGCCCGAAATATACCGCCCTCAGTGCCTATTCCATTTTCTTAGAAACTGCCGTAGAAATGGGTTTGATCGGGATGTTATGTTTCTTGTGGTTGCTAATGGTCACTATCAACCAAGGTATGCAACAACTGAGTCGTCTGAGAAATTTAGCTAACCGTCAGGGATTTTGGCTGATGGGAGCCATTGCTACCATGTCAGGAATGCTCGCCCATGGTCTGGTAGATACCGTTTGGTACCGTCCTCAAGTACAGACCCTATGGTGGCTAGTCGTCGCCATTATTGCCAGTTTCTATGTCAATCCCAATTCTGAGTCCTCAAAAGTTTAAAATTTGCAGGTTGCTTTGAAGGTTGCAGGTTACAAGTTACCAAGTTACCAAGGTTGAAGGTTGCTAGTTTTGTGCTAAACAAACAACTTTCAACCCTCCAACCTCCAACCTGCCCTACGGGAACGCCAAAGGCGAACAACCTCCAACCTGCCCTACGGGAACGCCAAAGGCGAACAACCCTCCAACCTACCAATCTACCCTTCACCGAAAGCCAAAGGGCAACAACCTTCAATAACGTTTGATAGCCCGTGCCATATCTCGCTGATCCTGACGCCTCTTGATCGTCTCGCGCTTATCATGGAGCTTTTTCCCTCTGCCTAAACCAATGCTGACTTTAACTAAGCCGCGCTTCAAATAAATCTTTAAGGGGACAAGGGTTAAACCTTGCTGTTCTAATTTACCGGTGAGCTTATTGATTTCCTTACGGTGCAGCAGTAGTTTTCGGCTGCGACGGGGGTCATGATTAAAATATTCGTTGATATTTTGGTACGGAGAGATATGGACATTGAGCAGCCAAGCTTCCCCACCACGAATCAACCCATAGCCATCCCGCAAGTTGACCTTGCCAACTCGGATAGACTTCACCTCCGTTCCCTTTAACTCAATCCCCGCCTCGTAAGTCTCTAAAATTTGGTAGAGAAAACGAGCTTGTCGATTATCACTAATAACTTTATAACTTTCACCTTTATCACTCATAGTCTTGCCACTCCCACAAGCTTGCAGTTATTTAACTGTAGCGCCTGAGGTTAGAACTGGCGACAACGGGAAACTATTAACTTTTATGAAGATATTGAGATTTACGGGCAAAACGGTTACAATAGATACAGAAACAGAAAATCGTTCATCTCTTCATGACTTGAGCATGGGTGATCAAGCTTCATGGAGAGACGGAAGTAAGGATAAATCCTGAAGGAACGCGCCTCTTATCACTACACTGACATTATGAGGCGAAGACTATGAAACTTTCTTATCGCGGTGTTAGCTACCAATACTATCCTTGCACAGTTTCCACCACAGCAGTTGACTTGATTGGCAAGTACCGGGGACTGAATTGCCGATTGGGTAGTGCCCATCCTTTACCAATTGGCCAACACAAAGTAAACCTCAAATATCGTGGCGTTTCTTATTAACTAAATATTAGCTAAGCATTATAGCCAGTGGTGGCGATATGCCTAGGCATGTGCCCTATCAGCAATAACTCTCTTGGTGCGGGTTCCCTACCGCTTTGAATAAGCGCGGGGTTCCACCCCATCTTTAATTTGGCTTCCTGATTGGATTACAACCCAGCTGGATACAGAAGTACTAGATGCACCCTGACTAATTCCCTCAGCCACTAACAGAGTATATCCTCTGTAAGTGGCTGAGGTTTTTTTTGTGTTGATATCAGTTTTTGCAGATTTATGATATAAATATTTATGATAGTTAACATAAAATAACAATAGATTACCTAGAGGCAGGAAAAATTAACTATGGGACTCTTTAATTTGTTAAACTCTCAGACCAAGTACGTTGATGAGGACAGCCAGGACATGGCACAGTCTATAGAAGCTAACCAGTCCCAAGAGTATTTCTTGGACACAGATGAAGCCAAAACAATGGGAAACATTGACTACATGCGCAGCAGCGTTAAGGTCAAGAAATCCTATCCCAAGACCAAAACTGCTATTTTAAGCGGTGAAGTGGTAGAGCAGATCTCTGCTACGGATAAAGCAACCCTTTCCCAAAATGAGACACCTATAGCCACCTCTGAGCCTGCTTACCAGTCTGGAGGGACATTAGAACAAAACGGTCAGGTAAGCTCTAAACCCCGTCGCCCTGACTCAAGCCTGGATCCGTTCCTCAAAATGGCTCAGGATCTAAGAAAGGGTTAATTTACTGCTGTGTAGATTGACTCCAATTCTACAAGGCATGATCAAATCTTAACTGCACCAGTGGCAAATTTGATTTTTAGATAATCCTCTTCCATCTTGGCTCCTGAAGGTTTTAGGGCTGCTAAAGCTTGGGGGAGGACTAAATTGCGGCGATGGTTACCAATGCGAACATTCAATTCATCTCCTGTTTGAGTAAGCTGTATTTTGTCTTTGGGTATACCAGGTAGATAGAGTTCTAGGCTGTACTCATTTTTATGCTGTATTACTCTAATGGTGTTTTCTTGGTAATACACTTGAGTGGGATCTTCTGAACCATAGAGGGTTTCTTTGAGACGCTCCAACGCCTCAATACCGCACATCTCTTGGGAATAGAGGGGAACTTCTTTAATGGGTAAAGGGCGGAAATTGTCGTGAATTTCCTGGCGGTACTGTTGCTGATTTTCTTTCCAGCGTTGGAAAAATGGGTCAGTTACTTGGTCAGGAATGATCCGATTGGCAACAACTAGATCAGTGGCAACGTTGTATAGGCTTAAGTAAGCATGAGCTCGTAAGGACTCCTTAATCACCATTCTCTCAGGATTAGTCACCAGACGCACTGATGTTTGTTGGTTGTCAGTGAGTACCTTCTCTAGGGCTTCAATTTGTTCATAAAACTCATAAGGAGCATCCATGACCTCTTTATCTGGTAAAGAAAAGCCAGCAATGGGTTTGAATAATGGTTCAACCAAAGGTCTCAGAGCAACTGACATAGTTTGTAGTGGCTTATAAAAACGGCGCATATACCAGCCACTTACTTCTGGTAAGCTCAGTAACCGTAGCGCAGTACCAGTGGGAGCTGAATCAATAACCAGAACATCGTACTCGTCTTCATCGTAGTGGCGTTTCATGCGGACGAGACCGAAAATTTCATCCATACCAGGAAGAACGGCTAATTCTTCTGCCTGTACCCCATCTAAGCCCCTAGCTTGCAGCACTTGGGTAATGTAACGCTTAACCGCTCCCCAGTTTCCTTCCAATTCCATCAGAGCGTCAAGTTCTGCTCCCCAAAGGTTGGGACGGACTAATCGGGGTTCGTGACTGAGTTCAATATCGAAACTATCTGCTAGGGAGTGAGCTGGGTCAGTACTCAGAACTAGGGTTTTGTAGCCTAACTCGGCACAACGCAAGCCAGTTGCAGCGGCTACAGAGGTTTTTCCTACTCCTCCTTTACCGGTCATCAAAATTACGCGCATGGTATGCTCCAGCTGTTCTGAGAAAAGTTTACATTTATTTACTTTACATTACTCTACAAAAGCTGCTTAATTACGTCCAGGCGTGAACAGTCCCAATAATCTATATGAGAAACAATTAATCCCTCAGGATTCAGCTTTAACTCGCTCCAGCCAGGAATAGTAATTCGAGGTTTCCAGGGTAATGGCGTAGTCCAGCTCAGAGTCCAGCGGGTTTTAATTGTATCTCCTGACTGGGAAATGTGTTGCAAATCTAGATGGGGCTCAAGGAACCAGCGATTGATAAAGGCAATCATTTGTTTGTAACGCTCAAGCCCGCGAAACTGGTTGAGGGGGTCTTTAAAATAGACGTCTGAGGCGTAGATGCTATAAGTTTGGTCAGCTGGGAACCTTTGATAGTCTTGTTGGAGAATTTGGGCTATAGGACTGAGAATCTCTTGTTCTTCAGGGTCTTGAGTGTTATTATACCGATTTGTATTCATACGTTGTATTCATACAGGTATTAATAACCTAATATATTTCGTTATTTAGTTGTTAGTCCTACTGGCTTGTTCAAACAAGGTTTTTTTGGCAATTCCACCTAACCCGACGGAAGCCAGGAGTTTGTTCCAAGCTTCTTCCAAGTTCTCGTCTTTGGGGCTCTGCCTTCGCAACTCTAACAGAGTCGTTAATGTTTCGTACCAAAGCCGATCATTTGCGTAGATCGCAACACGCTGTTGGAGGGTTGCTTGCTTTAGACTTTGCCCTAGGTTTGGATCTTCTTCAACTCGCTTGACCCCACCATCAATATAGATATTGTTTGACGAGTCGCCGGGATCAATCAATCCTACCTGCCAGTCATACTTCTGATTAACTTCTAACGGAGGTAGGTTCACAAAGGGAGGAAGCGTTATACTCCTAAATCCAGGATATACCGTATCGGGTAAGGGATACTTGACTGAGTAAAGCTCCTTTCCATTGGCATCTTTCAGCACAAACTTTAAATCATGCCCTGATGCATATTTTATACAGGGCATATACCAAGAGAAAGTGGGGTATTCAGAAACCGTTGTTCCCATCCCAGAAATCGGAACCAAGGCTACAACAGGAATGTTGCGGTTTGATATATAGTAGCAATCCCCCCTAGTTCCTCCAGGACGTCCGACATCCGAGGGTGTACCATTTTCGCCGTCTGAAGGTGGATTATATTCAGATAATTCCCAGTGGTTCGGTATCTTCTCAATCAGTTCCCTCCCTAGGGAAAAACTCGCCTGAGCTTGTACCTGGGCTGGAAGATTGACTGCCAGAGTAAAAGCCAAAGCAACCATTAAGAGCGTAAATTTTGATGAACGTGTTAACCAAGCCATGATAAAACTATTCCCTGGTAGAGCCAAGTTTCTCTTAAGTAAGCAGGATAAGTAACAAGTATGGCAGAACAACAGCCCTTCGAGGAACCCGTAACCCCTCTAAGAGGATCAGGTTTTCAGACCTTACCTGCATCATTTTAACAATAACTTCAGGTATTTGAGACATCGCCACTATAAGCTTATAATCTTGTCGAAATCTTTATCTGTTCTTCATCTGATTTCCTCATGATTCTGAATTCAGCTTCATTTTTTAAAGAGCGACAAAAATTCGACAAAACTATCCGACCAATTGGAGCATCTTCCTTGCAAGGGATAGCATTTTGGAAAGAAAAAATAATTGCTATCGACTCGATTAAGGGTTATCTCCTACAAATTGATCCCTTCACGGATAACACAACAATTTTGAATCCAGAACGGGACTCGGATTTGGTCGGTGTGACTGGTTTAGCCCTGGCAGGAGAAACCCTATGGTTAACACTACAATCTAGTGTATATTTTTGCCAGATAAATGATAATTTAAACCTACAACACTTTGTTGATTTGCCTTACACCGCTAACGGAATCGCTGTTAAAGATTCAACTGTTTATGTTACCTGTAAAAAAGTTGGATATATTATTATTTATAGCAGCAATACAGGTCATGAGATTACCCGGTTGCGTTCTCCCGGAGTTGGCATTGAACATATAACAATCCGCGATGAAGAACTGTGGGTATCGGATGACCAAGAACAGACAGTTTACTGTCTTGATCGAGCAACTGGCGAAATTCAGTTCAGTGTACTCACCCCCTTTGAAAATCCTACTGGCTTAGCGTTTTGTTCTGACCCCCAGACGGGAGACGATACCCTCTATGTTGCTTATGCAACTGAGGAGGCTTACATCCGGGATAACCCTAACGCTGATCCTAATTATGAATTGCAGTATCGCGATCGCACTTTTATTCATCCGTTACACTTTACCTACAATCCGGAAGGTCGCTACGCACTCTCCAATGGCTATTTAATCGAAATGTCCTACGTGGAGGAACTTGATCCCCTCAAGGATATCGAGTTGAATGATTTGGAATGGCGAATTGCCTTGCCATCGGAAACTGACCGACAAAAGGTCTCAAAAGTCGAACCCGTGGGTATACCCTTTACTATAGACGTTCAAGATGGTCAGCAAGTTGCCGTCTTTAAGTTTGACAACCTCAAGCCAGGGGAACGCCATATCTTTGGTTGGAAGGCACTCCTAGAAGTCTGGAGTATCAAGTACCGCCTGACACCACGGGATATGGAGGCGTTGCCTGAGTTAGCGCCAGAATTTCAGAACCGTTATTTGGTGGATGATGACAAGTTAGCCATGGATACAGAAATCATCCGCCGTTCGGCTAAAGAAGCAATTGGTAGCGAAACGAATCTGTTGCGGCAAGTCTACAGTATTCGCAATTATGTCTACGACAAACTTTCCTACCACGTGACCCCTAAAATAGATACTCCTGACATTGTGCTACGACGGGGTGTGGGGTCTTGCGGGGAGTATTTGGGAGTATTGCTAGCTTTGGGACGCCTTAATGGTATTGCCTGCCGCACTGTTGGTCGTTACAAATGCCCTCCCCATCCTGACCAAATCGGTATTCCTTTGGTACCAGATTTTAATCATGTTTGGATGGAATTTTATATCCCAGGAATCGGCTGGCTACCGATGGAATCGAGTGCTGATGATACGGTTGAAGGGGGTCCTTATTCCACTCGGTTTTTGATGGGTCTTGCCTGGTACCATATAGAGATCGGTAAAGGAATTAAGTTTGAAATCCTGAAGAGTCAAGGGGTGCCTGTGAAAAAGGAAGATATTTCCATTGGTGAGTTAGCCATTAATCATGTGCGGTTTAAGATTCTGGCAGAATTGCCCAGTGGTAGTGCTTCAATCGAACAATAACGACTACTACTGGCAAGGGTAGCCAGAAAGAAGTGGCTTGCAGGGGATCTAAGACCAAATCGAGGACGTAACTCCTAGACTTGGGCTACCCCCGTGATGTCAGAAGCCTACACCATACCTGCTGGGATTGGTGTGCCGTAGTTCAGTATAGGTTAGGGGGAAATTTAGTCATGGATGTTATTCCAGCTATAGACTTACTTGAAGAAAAATGTGTGCGGTTAGTCCAGGGAGACTACCAACGTGCGCAAATATTTAACGATAACCCAGTCGAGGTAGCGAAACAATGGGTTGAACAAGGTGCATCAAGGCTGCATGTCGTTGATTTGGATGGTGCAAAACTGGGTAAGCCAGTGAACACTAAAGCAATCGAAGCAATTGTGCAGGCGGTACCTGTGCCAGTGCAAGTCGGTGGTGGATTACGCTCCCGCTCCGGAGTCACTCAACTGTTGACTCTAGGCGTCGATAGAGTCATTATAGGGACGGCAGCGGTGGAAGACCCTTCCCTAGTGGAACAGCTTTGCACTGAATTCCCAGGGAAGATTGTAGTTGGTATTGATGCTCGTCAGGGATGGGTGGCCACTCACGGTTGGTTAGAAACCTCAGAAATTGCAGCTATTGACCTAGCTGAGCAAATGACTCAGCTGGGAGTAACTACGATTATTTACACCGACATTCACCGGGATGGAACTCTGTCTGGACCAAACCTAGACGCTCTAAGAGAACTAGCAAGTCATATCTCCATCCCCGTGATTGCCTCTGGGGGTGTCAGTTCAATCACTGATCTATTGAGTCTACTGACTCTCGAACCTCTAGGGGTTAGGGGTGTAATTGTTGGTCGTGCGCTTTACACCGGAGATATGTCTCTGAAAGAAGCTATTCAAGCAGTCGGTCCTGGAAGGTTACAAGATATCCCTCTAGATATGGGGTTTTCTAGCTTTGCTTGAGGAGTCGTCAATGGAAAAATGGAAAAATGGAAAATTGATCTGATTCGAGCCAAATACCCCATGATCAGTTTTTCATTGTCAGGGGCAATTTATTTTAAGATAATCATTTGTCTAATTGCTTCCTGATTAAACTTTAAAAGTTTAGTAAAGGGGTAAAGGGCAAGGAATTCCAACCATTGACCTTTTCCTTTTTATATTTATAACTTAAATTCAAGACCATACTACTAAACTAAATTGCCTTCTTGAAGTGTTATTTAGCTAGGCAGGAGGACAAGCTAATGGGGAGATAGGTAGATAGTGCTACCGCAAGCATATGCGCTACTTGAGGTGCTACTTGAGGTGCTATCAGTGGTCAGCCGTCAGCTAATCAACGGGAGGTAGTCAACAAGGTTACGGGCTGGTACCGCTGGTTGAAAATTCCTGCTCGTTTTGCTGATCTGATCCCGTGCAGTGAAAGCGGCTGCTAGTTGATAGTTTATAGCTGATAGCTGACAGCGGTAGGCTGAATCCTTACGATAGTGCTACCTATGAATTTAACTTGGTACCAGCAAACACGATTCCCCTAACTTAACCATTCCTTCATTTTATCCGGATATTTGATAAGTTTTGCGTAAAATTTTCCAGTTCTAGTGTCAAATACTAGTTTGTTAACACAAACTAACTACAGAGCTGATGGTTAGTGGCAAATACTGAAGGATATGATAGGGGAGCGATTAGCCATAGGTTCAGTTACTCTTGAACATAACTTAAACCAATAAATAAAAAGGCACATATAGAGATGGGCAATAAATCAGAGCTTTTCCCACAGGGGAATGGTAAATATTTCCACTCACAGCCCGTCATCTACCACACTAGAAACTCAAAATACTATCAGGATGGGCGTAAGCTAGAGGAGATTTGGACGATCATACGGCGTCGCTTTTTAGCGGCTGCTGGTGTAGCAATTACGATCACAGCTAGTATTTTTGTATGGACTTCTAATCAGAAACCTCTGTACGAAGGCAAGTTCCGACTGCGTCTGGAGCCTCTGACAGCACAGGATGATGAAAATCAATCGACACCAGGTTTTGAGAGCTTGGCTTATCAAACCCAAATGCTGGTACTGCGTAGTCATAAACTGATCACTCCCGTGATTGAGGAAATAAACAAGCGCTATGGAAAAACTAGCTACAAGTCTTTAGTCAAGAATAATCACCTGAGGATCAAACACATTGAAGGAACTAGTGTCTTAGAAGTCCGCTACCGTGATAGCGATCCTCAAAAAGTTCACTTTGTTTTAAACCAGCTTGCCGATAATTATATCAAGTACTCCCGCCAACAAGAAGCAAGTTACCATCACAAGGACCTTGAGCTAGCAAATAGAGAGTTGCCTCAAGTTCGCCAAGAGGTAGACAGACTGCAGGAAGAACTGCTGAAGTTGGAGCTAGGGTACAAGTTAATTGACTATGATAATCAAAAACAGCAGCTTTCAACTCAGATTAGCCAGATTAAGCAACAGCAATTAGATACTCACATCCAGCTTAAGGAAGCTCAGTCCTTTTACCAGATCATTTCTCAAAAGCTAGGACTGTCATCAAATCAGGTCAAGGACTCTCGTGCTTCGGAGTTAGCTTTGGCTCAAGTGACTTTGGCCGAAAACCCCTACTACCAAAAGATGCTCAACCACCTAGAACAGGTTGAGGCTGAGATTGCTATCGAGTCAAGCCGCTATACTCCAGACAGTCCCACCATCAAGACCCTCAAGCAGCAACAGTATAATTTCTTATCCCTGGTACGCTCTGAAGCTGAACAGGTACTAGGTATTAAACTTACAGATACAGATGTTCCTAAGATATCACCCAATTCAATTCACCAGCAGCTAACTCAAAAACTGGTAGATCAGAGCATCCAAATATCAGTTTTGCAAGCACGACAACAAGCTCTTGCTGAGGAAGAAGAAAGTCTTGAGCAAGACATGAAACAGATGTTGGCGATAGATCCAAAGTACACCAGTTTACAGCATAAACTTAGAGAGAAAACCGAACGATTAGATACTCTGTTGGAGCTTAAGGAAAGCTTCCAGCCTTATTCTTGGGAACTTATTCTCAAACCCAAACAGCCTCAATATCCGATTCCGCAACATCAGGAACTTCAGATTATTTTGGGAGCGATCGCAGGTATATTACTGGGTGCAGGAACAGGGTGGTTGATGGAGCGCTTAGACCATGTGTTCCACTCTCCCGACGAACTTAAACATCGCACCCAATTGCCTCTTCTCGGTGTTATTCCTTACCATCAAGCACTTAAGCCCACCAACTCATCAACCAGCCGCAAAGGTATACCTTTTGTTCAAAGCTTCCCTAAGGATCAGAAAAATAACTCAACCTCGCCAAAACTGCAGCAAGCTTCTCCCTTTTTAGAGGCGTTCCGGTTCCTCCATCGCAATATCGGCTTACTGGGCTGCGATAAGCCAATCCAATCGATTGTGATTAGCTCAGCTAGACCAGAAGACGGGAAATCTACCGTTGCTGTCCACCTAGCTATAGTGGCTGCTGCTATGGGTCGGCGGGTGCTACTGGTGGATACAAATCTGCGCCGTCCCCGGGTACATAAAATTTTTGGTTTGAACAATCAACTTGGTTTGAGTAGCGTCCTTAGTAAGCGGATCAAAGCTAACCGAGCCCTCCAGCAAGTGCCCATGTGGGATCATCTTCATGTGCTAACTGCTGGTTCCCCAGCACATGATCCGATTCGGTTACTATCTGCGCCAAAGATGGGAACTTTGATGGAGCATTTTAATGCTGTTTTTGATTTAGTTATTTATGATACACCTCCCGTGATCGGACTTGCCGATAGCCGCCTTCTAGCAGCTAACACGGATGGTATGGTCTTCGTAGGCAGATTAAACAAGACTGACCGCTCAGTTCTAATGCAAGCGTTGGATGAACTCAAAACCTCTAGGACTAATCTTTTAGGTATTGTTGCTAATGATGTTGAGAACTACGCAACTAGCTCCTATTATCACCATCAGGACTACTATACAACCGATTCAGCAACCATGAAGGTGAAAAAGCTTCTAGATCAGAACATGAGATGATATGAAGTCCAGTTAATAACTTTTAATATGGTTGCTTTTTGTTAATGGTTAATGGTTAATTGAACATTAACCACTAACCATTAACCATTATAGTTAGTGCTCAGTAGCTGGGAATGAAAATACGTATGTTAACAGGACTAGCATCACCCTTGATAGCATTAAGGTTAGTGTTAAAACGACTAGGGAAACCTGGACAGTTAAGCGTAACCGTTTACCCTTAGGATAAAAACGTTTATCCGGTAAAGGGTGAGCAGTTTTAGAAAAGAGTGTTAATGGTTGATGAGGCTGATAAGGATTCCAGAATACATGGGCACCTAAATGCTGATTGACACAGGGTTTCATAGTTCAAAATTAGAGGTAGTGTTTTGATCGCCAAGCAGCGTTTACGCCCTGTGGTGTAAACGTTAGTAGTAAAACTGAGATACTTCCTGTCTCAGTCTTGATAGTGATATCCAACCCTGTCCAAATTGCTTTGGAGTGGCTTGTGGTATTCAACCAGGGCTTAGGTATTTGTTTTAGTTTGTTTTAGAGTAAGGGGAGAGACAGAGCAAGGATATAGGGGGATGATTTTGTTTGGTTATTTTGTCTTTCTTCCAAGTCCACCTTGTCTTCCTTTTCCTGTATTAGATACAGAGCAATGGTTTAGCCCTGGGATAGGTAGGGTTTGATGGCTGAATTTGGTAATGCCTGCTACAATGGAAGAATGGACTTTAACAACAATTTAGGGCATCTAATTAAAATCTTGAACCCAGTCGTTTCAGATAAGTTGAGGGGTTTGACCCCCTAATTAATAGAGTTTTGTTTTTTGGGTTCGATTGATTCGGTGAAGAATGGGATGCGATCGCTTCTTAAAGTGATGATGAAAACCAAGATTTAGTGTCATACCCAGTAGCGTTCAGGGCTGGGATCACCTAAATTGCTAGGGTTTGCCAAATTACCCATTTAGTAGGTAGGCATGATTCAACCGACTAATGGAACCGACTGATGTCAAGTTTTGTAAAACATCTAGAAATTCAATCTATTCCCTTGAGCCAGCATGTTTAGATAGATTTGTTTATATATAGTTACATAGCTGCCAGCTTGATTTGGGCTTACCTATTTACCTCTTACCGGTAATCGCAATACATTCGGTATCCAAAACGACAATCTTATCTGTCTCGAAAACCGAACAGGAATCGATTACGTTAACAATTGCCGGAACAATGGCTTGTTTGAGTCGAGCTTGAGCTTCTGCTGCTACTGGTTGATACTGCATAATCCAGCGATTTTTAGTTATATATTGTGGATTAAATGCTGTTTTATCTAACAACCAAAAATCAATGTTGTACTGCCTAATAAATTGTTTGGATTCAGCTAAGTTTGGACTGTACTGGGCTTGAATTAAATCAATCGCTCTGTTGCGAAATTGGTTATAATAGTTAGTATGATAGGGAATACCGTATTCTCTACTGACTAAGACTGACCGTCCAGAAAAGGTTGGCAAGAAATCGGCTTCCTTTGATAGTGAGGCAATCAAGATATCCTTTGGTTGTTTAGCAAAGAATTCATAGAGGCCATGTTTCCTCCCAACCTCATAGTTAGTTTTGGGGAAATTATGGAAACCAAGAGGAGACAAGATTAGAGCTATTCCTACCAGTGTAACGATCGCTCGTCCCAACACTGGTTTCCCTGGAATTCGAGGGGAGGCTAGCCTCTGGCAAGCTTGAATAATAGCATCGAGTAATAGAGTTATAGCGATCGCAGCAGCTAAGACTAGCACAATTCGCAGACTATGCTTACTGTAACGGCTGGGTAGATGCAGTCGGAACAGGACACCATGAGCCATAACGAACATGCCAAGGGATACCAGGGCCAGTTGAGTCAGGAGTACCGTTTCCCCTTTGACTTTCTTCACTAACGGTAGCCATGAGGGAAATCTTAGCAAGATAGGCAATAGTAAACCAGCACAGACAGCTATAGGTAAACGCTTTCTTCGGGGAAATATACCACTGCGAGCATCTTCCAACCAGAAATCCCATGGGTTGTGATCGAAAAAGGCAACTCGCCCTCCTGGTTGGAATTCTGGCATGGTTTTGGCTTGCTGTGCGCTGATAATTGGACCATAGTCAGAAGTGGTCAAAGCATAGGGCAACAGGACAATGAATGCCATACCTAACCCAGCTGCACAAAACCAATAGTCATTCTTCTGGGAGGATAGTCTGATTTTACCCTCTCGCCAACGCAACAGTTTCAGCACCAGAACCCCACAACACAGGAAAACGCACTGAGGATAAAATAAACCCTGGAGGGTGATCACTACGAGACAGGGGATCAATGAGCGCCGTGATAGGTAGTACAAAAATGCTAACAGCAGGGGATAAATAAAAGCCCTAGGGGTTGCTGATACTAAATCATCGAGCATCCATAGGGTTTGATTTAGAAGCAAAGACGCAATAAATCCTGCAGCTGGGATGGGCAGCATTTGTAGACAAAGCCCGAAACAGTAACTAGTGGTAATCAACCCTAGCACCATGGGTAGTAGTTTATTCAATAAGAGGGGATGAATCCCGACAAATCCGATCAGCCGATAGAGGGTAGTATAGCCAGCGGGTGCTACAGATTGGAAGTAATTGGCAATCAGATCATCGGGAAATAAGCTGGGATCAAAAAACCGTTGCATCCAAAATACATGCTGTCTGGCATCATCTTGTACAATGTATTGATTACTAAAGGCTTCTTCGAGGGCGATCAGGCTGTAAACCATAGCAAATGCTAGGCTCAAGCTAAACCAAAATATTACTTGGTTTTTAGGGGGATTCGAGGCTGGGGGATTCATACTTTTTTGTGTTTGGGTAGAGACACTTAAAATGGGATAATGGGGTGACGGTTATCGGTAAGTTTCTAGATTAAGTATTATTGTTAACAGTGAAATATTATCGTTAACATTAACATTAATCATGAAACGGTCAATAAAAAGCGATCAATTACAATATCAAAATTAAACGAACACTAATAAATTTCCTTTGTACTTTTCGGTGTACTTTTTTGTGTGATGGAAACCAAACGATTACAGCTAGGGAAATTCCCTCAACCTCCCTTGCGACTATTATGCATTAGCCTACTGCTCTTAGGAATAGTCTTTCGCTTAGCCAATCTCGACAGCAAAGTCTATTGGGGGGATGAAACTTTCAGCTCCTCTAGAATTGCTGGCTATTCAGCGGAAGAAATTATCGGGGATATCTACACTGGTGAAGTCATTAGCGCGACAGAATTACAAAAATACCAGACCCCTAATTCTGACCGTAGCCTCGCCAATACCTTACGAATTATAGGGGAAGAAGCGCCACAACACCCGCCAGTTTACTATATATTAGCCCGATTCTGGGAACAATGGCTTGGTAGTTCCCTAGCACTCAAGCGCACTTTACCTGCTCTAATTAGCTTGCTGGGATTACCCTGCCTGTACTGGTTGTGCTTAGAACTATTTGGAGCATCATTGACCCCATGGCTTGCCGTGTCGCTATTCGCTGTTTCACCGATCCATATTTTGTATGCCCAGGAAGTTCGGGAATATAGTCTGTGGACTGTGAGTATCTTGCTATCGAGTGCTTCCCTGTTACGAGCGATGCGAGTCAACAGTAGGGTGAGTTGGTGCATTTATGCACTTTCTGTAGCGCTATCCTTCTACTCTCATTTATTTTCAGCACCCATTATCCTAGGTCACGGCATTTATGTCCTGATCATCGCAGGTTGGCAAGGGCGTCAACGGGTAATTGCTTACATCTCAGCGGTCACAGCAGCACTGTTGATATTTTCACCTTGGTTAGCTGTTTTCTTGGAAAACGAACCTAGAGCTAGCAAGGAATGGGGATGGGTCATTAAAGAATTACCCCCCCTGGATCTGGGTCGATATTGGCTGAAGAATCTACTCTACGGCTTTTTTGATGTACCCCTAGGCAAGGAGTACCCGTTTGACCTAACCTTTAGCTACACCCAGCCGAGAACTTACCTAGTCGTACCAATTATTGTGCTAGTGATTTATGGGCTATATTTTCTCTGTCGCTATACTCCAAAACAGGTTTGGCTATTTGTTTTGCTCCTCATGGGATTTACTAGTCTACCCCTAGTGCTACCAGATGTGATTTCAGGAGGCATGCGCTCAACGATTGCTCGATATCAACTCCCAAGTTACATCGGGATTCAACTAACTATTTCCTATTTACTCTCCACCAAACTAACTAAGTTTTCGATTGGTATTTGGCAAAAACGTTTATGGCGATTGACTACAGTTATATTGCTCTCTTGTGGTGTGATATCTGGTGTGCTGATTGTCCAAGCTGAAACTTGGTGGACGAAGTACAGTGACTACTATAATGCAGACGTTGCGAATATTATTAATCAGTCTCCTGCTCCCCTTGTACTAAGCGATAGTACTCACAATCGAATTCTATCCCTGAGCCATAAGCTTGAGCCCAAGGTTCAATTACAACTCATCAAAAAAATCAAAAATGTTTCAGAAATACCTGAAGAAAAATTACCAAAAATATCGGGTAAATTTAGTGATGTTTTTGTCTTGGAAAATATTCCATCACCATCATTGCTACGCCCCAGTATGGAAAAGCATAATAACTATAAATTTAACCTGATATACGAAGGAAATATTGGATTTAAAAAACGAAAAGTTCTGTTGTGGAAAAAAAATGATTAGATTGATTAGTCATTAGTCATGAGTGATTGGTCATTGGTGAAGTGGGTTTGACCTTTTGACTTTTGGTTTCACTGCACTAGCTTCCAGAGATGCTTGCGTTTATGAGCTGGTTTAACGTCATAGGGTGACTCCTCTTCAAATTTTTGTCGAAGTTTTGGAGAAGGTCTATATAAGAAGACGTCACTGAAACTGGAAAAAACTTTAGGAGAATCCTTAGTTTTGATTAACTGTAAGGTCACGTTGGGCTCAAGTAAATAACTGAGAGACACTAATCGCATGATATCACTACTAATCACCAAGGGACGATTGGCTTCATTAATAATATGAGCTTCCTCAGGCGTGTAATAGTTACTGTATTTATGCCACCAAGTTTCTGCTTGAGAACTAATGGCACAAGAGAGCACACCTGCTGAAATAACTGTAATAGCAACTAATCGCCATAGTTGTTGTTGTTTTATTGTCTGACCATTAAGGGGATTAATTTTTTTAGCAAGGAGGTAAGCAACAGCAAGTTGTATACCCAAGTAAGAAGGAATGAAATAGCGCGCCATGCTGGAACGCTGTCCTCCTAAAATTAAATCCTGAGCAATAGGAAACATCCCAACAACTGCGATCATGGTCAAGATAAATAACCAAACCCGCTGCTGACTATGACGAAATATAAAATAAATAGAATAGCCTACGATAATTAAAATAAGGATATCGAAATAAATCAGTAAATGGTCGTAGTTAAACTTTAGATCTCGACCTGACCGCACATCAAATAAGGGATTGTTATAGCCAATCTGGATATCGAAAAACACAGAACTCAGATTGATAAGCCAGCGGGTGATCAGTTTACCGAGTGGAGTCTCTTTATCCGCCCAATCCCCCAATTCAATACCGTTTTCAATTACCAATATGAGCCAAGGTAAAAAGGCGATAATCCCGAAAAGCGAAGCTAATCCATACCTAATTACTTGCGTACTAAAACGAAATTTTTCTGTAAAAATAACATAGATGCTATGTCCAATAAAAACTAATCCAGAAAGCAAATAGCTGTAGAGATTTAGAGAAACTGTTATGGCATAGATTACCCAACTCATCATTGTGCTAAGACGCATCGCCCTCAGCAAGGCTATGCTGGAAAGCAATGTGGTCAATGTCCACAAGCTATATTGTCGAGCTTCCTGGGCATACAACACATGAAATGGAGAGACACACAGCAATGCGATCGCAATCCATCCTGTTAGGGGAGACTCGAACAACTCCAAACAAAGCCAATAAATGCACGGCAAAGTCAAAAGACTAATCAAGGCTGGTAAACTTCTCATCACCGTAACGGAATAACCGAACAATTTTGCCCAAAAGTGAGCCATCACAAAATATAACGGTGAATGTTGTGGTTCATGTAACGCTAACCCTTGGATCGTGTCACCTACATCTTTGTTATCATTAGGACGCTGATACTGCTGTAAATCTTTAACATTAATTTGACGACCATCAATGTCTTGGATAATTTCTGCTTTGGTATAACCAGAAATTCGCAATGATGTATATGCTTCATCAATCCAATAGACTTTTTTGTCAATATTGACTAATCGAAAAACTATCCCCAGGAGTAATATAATAATAATTAAATACTTAGACCATTGACCAGATGTAGGTCGATAAAATTTTAGATTATTTCCCATGAATTATAGGTGTGGGGGTTATTAATTGGTGGCCTTTGAGCAGAGGTTAAGCATTGGATAAGCGTTGGTAAAATTAAGTTAGCCGTTTTAGGCAACACCAAATGGTAAAGCTTACCCCTCAGCAGCAGTATGGCAAGACTAAATTCATTGCCAGCACTTTCAAACCGTAGCCGAATCGTGATTTAAGACTGAAACTCGGAATTTAGGGAAGGGAGCAGTGAAGGCAATACCAAAGGCGGGATATGACGACTGGTAGTTCTGCCTTAGTTAGAAAGATTATCAGCCAACGACACCGGCTTAGCCATCGTATTGATTAGTCCCTTACATATCTTTACATAAATTCTTTCCGTTCAATCAACTCTACCAACTTAGCTGTATTATGGAAGATAAAATCCATTGCCTTTATATATATGTGGTGATTTGTTTAATACTGGCTGTGGTGATTATTGGGATTCCGCTGCTAATTATATTAGGTATTGTCAGTCTAATTATGCCCATAATTGCCTTATTGACACTCCCCGTCCTAGAAGAACGGGGATTCTTTGATCAACGAGGTCACTTGCTTCTTCAGACCGGAATCAGAAGAAGTAGAGGTGTCCTCTCCTAAAGCGTTGGGATCGATGATCCAGGTTCCGGTGTGCCCCACCGTACCCAAGGCTCTTTTTAGGATATTGATAGCTGCATTATGATCGCGATCTAAAACACATCCACACTTACAGGTGTGAGTCCTCGTTGATAGCGATTTCTTGACAACTTCACAACAGCTGGAACAATTTTGACTAGTATAAGCGGGATTAACTGCTATCGTTTGTCTACCAAACTTTTGTCCAAAATATTCCAGCCATTTCCTGAACTGATACCAACCTGCATCATTAATAGATTTAGCAAGACAATGATTTTTAACTAAATTTATTACTCTTAAATCTTCGTAAGCAACCACATCGTTAGAGTGGATTACGCAGCGCGCCAGTCTCTTGGCGTGCTCTTCACGCTGCCTACTTATTTTAAGATGTGTCCGGCCTAATTTATTAACGGCTTTCTTACGGTTGGATGAGCCTTTCTTTTTGCGAGAAACCCGACGCTGGTAAAACTTCAGTCTTTTTTCGCCTTTACGATAAAACCTAGGATTTGGCTCTACGCCTCCCTTGGAATCGGTATAAAATTCCTTAAGTCCTACGTCTAGCCCAATATTAGTATGAGAAGGTTCTAAAGATTCCTTTTCATCAACTTTTATACAGAACTGAACATAGTAACCATCCGCGCGGCGCACTAATCTAACTCGCTTAATTAGCTTCTGATCATAACGCCATAATTCCCAAGTTCCTTTAAGTCTTAGTTTTCCAATACCTTTTTTGTCTAAGAAATCTATTGACTTAGTATCAGAAGACAACTTCCAGCCCGATGTTTTGTATTCAACCGATCTGGAAAATTTCTTGAATTTGGGATATCCCTTTTTGCCAGGAACTTTCTTTTTGCATTTATCGTAAAATCTAGCAATTGAGCTATAGGCTCTTTCAACCGAAGCTTGACATGCATGAGAGTTCAAATCCTTTACAAAAGGATATTCAGCTCTAAGCCACGTATTATGACGATACAGTTCTTTTTGTCCTATACCCTTATTGTCCATCCAATAACGGATGCACTTGTTGCGGACAAATTGACCAGTGCGGATCGCCTCATCAATCGCGGCATATTGAGTTTTATTCCCTTTGACCTTGAACTCTAAGACGATCATTTTGACGTGAAAAAACTCTACGTAATATTGTAGCACAAAAAAAAGCCGTCGAACGAAGGACGGGGCTTGAAACCCAAATTTTTTAGTCAAGGTGCTGGAAAATCCTAATCAGCCCTATCGCTACCCGTATATTTTTCGGGTGCTTTGACATGCCATGGCATAATTGATACAACGTTTGGGAGATGACAGTATTGATAAGTTAGGGTAATTTATCGTCAAAGATTTTACTGACTATCTCGAATCATGAAGCGATCGCTTGTCCGTATTTCCCTATTCATATCATTACTAGGGTTTACTCCATCTCCTGGTATAGCAGCTCCCCCTAGAACTCCAGACCAAACCGAAGCCTGTGAAATCTTAGTGATTGGAGGTGGATTGGCTGGTGCTGCGGCTGCCTATGAAGGCTTATTGGCCGGGCAAACGGTGTGCTTGACTGAGATTACCGACTGGGTAGGGGGACAAATTTCTGCCCAAGGAACCTCTGCTCTGGATGAACGACCCACTCAGCGATCGCGTTTATTCTATCCTAAGGGCTATCTAGAATTACGCGATCGCATTAAACGCTACTACCGTCAACTCAATCCTGGGGACTGCTGGGTAAGCGAATCCTGTTTTCTACCCCGTGATGCTCACCAAATCCTGTTTAATATTTTACGAAAGGCGGCCAAACGGGGAAAAGGGACATTAAAATGGTTTCCCTCTACTGTAGTTAAGGAACTAGAGATTAGCCCAGATGGCAAAACCATTGACAGTGTGATTGCTATTCAGCACAAAAGTACTGCTGATGCTCCTGCCCTGAACACCTTTCCCCTATCTCAAACTATTGAAGATTGGTATAGCTACGAGAATTCCTCCCGCTTTGAGAAAAGCATTTTGCGCATTGTTCCCCAACAGACCCAAGACAATAGTTCTAATTGGTATATTATCGACGCAACAGAAACTGGTGAAATTATTGCCCTAGCTGACGTTCCCTACCGTTTGGGGATTGACTCCCGCTCCTACCTAAACCCTTCCGCATCTAGTGCTACTGACGACCCCTATTGCACCCAAGGCTTTACCTACACCTTTGCCATGGAGCAAACCAAGGAGCCTCAAACCCAAGAAATGCCCTCCTTTTACCCGCAATACCAACCCTACTACAGCTATGAATTACAGCGCCTAGCGGACTTTGAAGGAGTATTCACCTATCGGCGAATTTGGAGTTCTAAGCGGGGTAAACGGATCCGATGGGGGGTTACTGCTCCCACTCCAGGGGACATTTCCATGCAAAACTGGACATGGGGTAATGATTATCGTCCTGGCACTTCAGAAGATAATCTAGTTTACACCCGTCGCCAATTACGAACTACTGGTCAACTGGCTCCCGGTGGCTGGATGGGAGGCTTGCGTACGGAAAGTCTACGGAAAGGAGAAGAAAACGCTCTCGGTTATTACTATTGGCTAGTCGCAGGAACTACCGACTCCCAGCTTGGGGATGGGGTAAAAGAGCCTCATCCCAATCACCGCTATCTAACGGGGTTAGATTCTCCGATGGGGACAATGCATGGGTTGTCTAAATATCCCTATATACGGGAAGGGAGGCGGATTATTGGACGCCCTTCCTTTGGCTATCCTCAAGGCTTTACTATATCAGAAGTGGATATTTCCCGCCGTGACTACCAGGATGAGTATTATCGGCAGACCCTCTCACCAGACGAATATCGCCGCTTATGGGCAGTACTGGCTGGATTAGAAGCCCCCTCTGTGATTCAAGGTAAAATCCAGCCAGATCAAGTCAGTCAACGCAGTCGCTCTACTATCTATCCTGATTCTGTGGGTATTGGTCACTATGCCATTGACTTTCATCCCTGTATGACCCTAAGTCCAGCAGAAACCCCAGGAAACACCGAGCGTCAAGGGGAACGGCGGGGAGCAGGTCAAGCCTATCCGTTCCAAATTCCCCTGCGAGCAATAATTCCCCAGAAAATTGACAACCTATTAGTAGGAGGTAAAAGTATTGCTACCAGTCACATTGCCGCTGCTGCTTATCGGGTGCATTCCTTTGAATGGTCATCCGGTGCTGCTGCTGGTACAACCGCTGCTTTTTCCTTAGAAACTGGGATAGCACCTTACCAGCTTCTAGAAGAACCCCTCCTGCAACAAACCCAACTCCAAGCTCTACGCCAGCAGTTGGAAAAAAACGGTAATCCCACCGCTTTCCCAGACACTTCCATCTTTAATCAGAATTGGGAGGATTGGCGGTGAACTGAGACAGTTAACTAATAGTAACTATCGATAGTAATTATCTTTAGTAGGCTACATTTTTTGATAATGGCTCTTCCATAGATATAGCAACCGCCAGGGCGGTTGCTATATTATCTGTTTCTCAATAGTAATAAGTCATGGTTGTGCCATGACTTATTATTAATAATTAGCGACAATAATGCTAAAGATAGTTAGTTAGTAATTGGTCATTAGTAATTAGACTACTATTCCCTATTCCCTATTCCCTATTCCCAGAAGGTATTTGTAGCCAACATTCAATTACCTTCTGGTTTAGATATTGATACTAATCAGTATTTTTAACTATCATAGCATGCTGATTAATATCAGCTGTGGTAGTCATAAAATTAGCAAATTAGTTGGTAATTAAAGTTCGCTGACAATTAACGCATATCCAGCACATGCTAACAATTATAAGCGCGATGGTAGTTTTGATAGCGGGTTGATTAAGCTGACTTAATATTATTTCCCGACCAACTTTACCATTCCAATCCCACCAAAATACAGACCAAGTACAGCACCCCCCAGTAAACTTTGAGTGAGAGGATCTGTCGAAGGAGTCAGCACCGCTCCCAAGATAGCTGCTCCTAGGACAACTGTGCGCCAACCAGAAAGCATTTGCTTGGAAGAAACAATTCCCAAAAACCCCAGTAACATTTGAATAACTGGGATTTGAAATGCCAAGCCAGTACTAAACATCAACAATAATACAAATTCAAAATACTTATCAATTGACCACAACTGCTCTACTACATCTGCTCCGTAACTGATAAAGAAATTCAGAGCGGCAGGAATTAGAGCAATGTAGGCAAATACCAAGCCTAGGAAAAACAGAACTGTTGATCCTAAAACCACAGGTCCGATGAAGCGTCGCTCCCGACGAGTTAACCCTGGTAAAACAAATAGAAGGATTTGGTAAAGAATAAAAGGACTAGCAACCAATAAGCCACTATAGCCAGCCACTTTCAAGGACACAAAAAAGTATTCCCCTGGAGCCAGTTGCAGAAACTTGACCCCCCTAGCTGGAATTTCCAGCAACTGAACAATCGGCTTAACTGCCACAAAGCAGCCAGCCATGGACAAGAATACAGCAATCAGCGAGTAAAAAATCCGCTTTCGCAACTCCTCTAAATGGTCGAACAGAGACATCTCGACATCATTAGGTACCTCGTCGAGATAGGTCTCAGGGTCTTTGAGAGTATCCAAACTTTCCTGGGGAGCAGTATCTAACTCAGAAGGCGTCATGGATTTTGATTGGCTTAGGGAACGTTCTCTATTGTATCTTCTTGTATCTTCCCAGGATTGTGTGGGGAGATTTCAAACAGGACGATAGACGCGATAGTTAATCTTGGGAAAGATATTGTCAATTTTCTCGACTTTCTCCAGCCAGCCTGCATCAATCTTGCCCAGCTTGATATCATCGTAAAGCTTATTAAAGCGCATCAAATGCGATCGCGTTCGTCTAACTGCATAAGGTACCATTGTCTCGGTGCGCATAATAAATGCCCAGTCTGACGATTGCGCTAGTAGTAACTCTCGCGCTGCTTGATTTAATGCCTTCCACTCCAACTCATCTGTAGCTTCCAACCTTGACAGCTCAATCATCCGTTCTGTAGCTTTGTGCAGATGAGGGTAAATCCAGGTATTGGTTTCATTCAGCCAGTATTCATGAAAGCCCTGATACCCCCAGCTAGATTGAGAAGGTTTACAGACTTGTTGGATCGGATTATTCCGCAAATAATCTGCCAAATGAGTCATTTCATAGGTGTTCTGGTCATACCAGGACTTACGGAGCAAGACATCCAGAAACCAAGGTCCCTCGTACCACCAGTGACCAAATAACTCTGCGTCATAGGGAGATACCACAATCGGAGAACGCTGTATCATTGCTGCTAGATGTTTAACCTGCTGCTGGCGATTAAACA
The DNA here is from genome assembly GCF_010672095.1 of Moorena sp. SIO3I6. Taxonomy (NCBI): domain Bacteria; kingdom Bacillati; phylum Cyanobacteriota; class Cyanophyceae; order Coleofasciculales; family Coleofasciculaceae; genus Moorena; species Moorena sp. SIO3I6. The sequence goes on from NZ_JAAHHU010000026.1 coordinate 74,653, forward strand.
TGAAATTTCCAGCATGTTCCGCAGCTTTGTCTTTTGCCCAATACGGATCATACAGTTGCTTTTCCCCTAATCCTATACCACGGTCTGTAATTTTGTGATATTTTATACCCGTATTCTTCCGCTGTCCATGGGGCATAATATATGCTTTAATGTAATCATAATCTGCTTCCCAGCCTAAATCCTTGTAGAATTCCCGATATACTGGATCTCCTGGATACCCGACTTCCGAAGACCACACCTGCTGGGATGACTCATGGTCACGACCAAAGGCAGCAACTCCTGTCTCAGTATAAATGGGGGCATAGGTACCAAACCGTGGTCGGGGACGAGCGTACAGAATACCATGACTATCCATCAGAAAATAGCGCAAACCAGCATCTGCTAGCATCTCCTCAATCCCTTCGTAGTAAGCGCATTCCGGTAACCAGATGCCCTTGGGCGGACAGCCAAAGTTTTGCTCATAATGTTCACAAGCCACCCGAATTTGAGCCCAAACTGCTTGGGGATACATCTTCATCAGAGGAAAATAGCCATGGGTAGCACCGCAGGTGATAATTTCCAGGTTATTACTGTCTAAAAATTTTTTAAATGCCTTGACTAAATCCCTTTCATAGTGTAACCATGTTTGGCGAATGGCGCTGAACTCTTGAACATAATGTTGGGCTAGGTAACGGATATGACCATTATGCTGATTATGCTCAACCTCCTTCTTGGCTAGTTCTTGGAGCAGTGACAGATGGCGCTCATAACGTTCTTGTAGTAGTGGATCCCGTAGCATCGACACCAAAGGTGGTGTCATACTAATGGTTATTTTGAAGTCAATCCCATCCCGCTTTAATCCCTCAAAAACATGTAGTAGGGGAATATAGGTTTCAGTAATGGCTTCAAATAGCCACTCTTCTTCTAGAACATAATCACTTTCTGGATGCCTAACAAACGGTAAATGGGCGTGAAGGACAAGAGCAAGGTAGCCAATAGCCATGATCAAGTAGCAGCCGTGGGTAGATTATTAAAGGAGAATTGACGCAATCCGCGATAATGTTACATTATTTTAAGATTTTAGTCTCAAATAGACTGGGAAAGTGCCAGAAAAGGGCTGGTTAGTAACGAGACTATAAAATAATAAAATAGACATTAAATTGTAAGGAAGCACACATCACCAACAAAAAATAACAAATCTTAGTCTTATTCCAGCCTTATTGGTTAAGAGTGCTAACACCAAATTGCATGCAGGCAGCTACAGAAACATACACTAACTCCCCAACCTTTCTACAACTGCTGCTGTTTGTCGATGAACGTCCCGGTTCCCGTAAACAGCTCCAGTCTATCCACCATTATCTGGAAACTCTCAAGACAGAGTATCCCTTTGAACTAAAGGTTGTGGATGTTGGGGAACAACCCTATCTAGCTGAACACTTTAAGCTAGTAGCAACCCCAGCACTGATTAAGATTAATCCGAAACCCAAACAAACCCTTGCAGGTAGTAATCTAGTTGCCCAGCTGAAGAACTGGTGGCCCCGCTGGCAACGCTCTCTAGAAGAAAACCAAACCCAACTTACCCAAGGATTCCCTTTACAACCAACTGTTAGCTCATCTAACTCCTCGGCTGAGACATCACCAGAGACAGCTGGTTCCCTGGCTTGTGCCTTGGAACTGATTCGACTGTCCGACGAAGTATTTCGCCTCAAGAAAGATAGAGAAGAATTGCTTGAGCAGCTGCAATTTAAAGACCAAGTCATATCCATGTTAGCTCACGACTTGCGCAGTCCTTTGACAGCAGCATCCATTGCCTTGGAAACCCTACAGCTAGAGCAACCAGTAGCCCAGAATGGCAGAAAATCTGGGCTGACGCCACAGCTAAAGGCACGGCTGTTTGAGCAAGCTCGTAATCAATTGCGCACTATCAACCGGATGGTGGTGGATCTGCTGCAAGCTAGGAAGGGAAGTAATGCTGAATTCAACATCCGACCTCATAAGCTGAATTTTGGCAGACTTTGCCAAGACGTTCTAGTTCAGATGCATGAACAGTTTCAGCTCAAAGCTCAGGTTCTGCAAACCGACATCCCACAAGACTTGCCTCCTGTCTACGGCGATGAAGAATTGGTGCGTCAGGTGCTAATTAACCTGCTGGATAATGCGATTAAGTATACTCCCAAAGGGGGGAAAATTGCTGTGTCTAGCATCCACCGTACTACCCAGAAAGTTCAAGTTAGCGTTTGCGACAATGGTCCTGGTATACCACAAGAAAATCGCGATCGCATTTTTGAAAACCACTTCCGCCTTAAGCGAGACGAAGCTATAGAAGGCTATGGGTTGGGCTTAGCCCTATGTCAAAAGATTATCCGTGCCCACTATGGTCGCATTTGGGTTGATTCACCTATCAAGGGTGGCAGCTGTTTTCACTTCACCTTACCGATTTATCGATAGGAAATGGGGTTTAAGGTTTAAGGTTTAAGGTTTAAGGTTTAAGGTTGTTTTCTTGAACTGATCAGGTAATCGCTGTTCAGTCTTGAGAGCGCAAAGCCGCAATAATCTGAGTATTGGCTTTGGGGAAGGGAAACTGATCTACTTCATCTAAGGTTACCCAGCGAATCTCATCACATTCAATAGGTTGCGGAACACCACTGAGATGGCGACAGTGGTGTACACTTAGCACAACACGAAAGTGGCTGTAGGCGTGATTAATTGTGATCAGGTGTTCACCAACCTCAATCTCAATGCCCAATTCTTCCTGAATTTCCCGTTTAATACATTCCGGAACAGTTTCACCAAGCTCAATTTTGCCACCAGGAAACTCCCAAAGACCACCCAATAAGCCTTTTGCAGGTCGGCGGTCGATTAGAATTTGTCCCTGGTCGTTCCAAATCACAGCGACACCGATATTTTTTGTGGGTAGGGGAGAAGATGGTTCACGCATAGGTATTTCAGATTGAATACCATGATTGTAAGCCTGACAGTAAGTTTTCCAGGGACAATCAGGGCAATTGGGAGTTTTCCGAGTACAGATAGTTGCTCCCAAATCCATTATTCCGTAGGTTTTACTCTCGAGGATGTTGATGATCCAGTAAGGCTTCTGATAGCTTCCATAATTGTTGAGTGGCTTTGGCAGGTGGTATCGACAATGCTACCAATCGTGCTATTACTCGTTTAACATTACCATCGAGAATAGGCACTGGCTGATTGAAGGCAGCGCTGAGAATACCACCTGCTGTTGTTCTACCAATCCCTGATAATGCTAAGACCTGGCTCAGCTCTTGGGGAAAAACGCCACCATGACACTGCATAATTGTTTTAGCGCAGGCGTGCAAGTTGCGAGCACGGGAGTAATATCCCAGACCCTCCCAAGCTTTGAGGACTTGCTGTAAATCAGCAGATGCCAGATGTTCGAGGGTGGGAAATTGCTCCATCCAGCGGTGATAGTAGGGAATGACCGTTTTGACCTGGGTCTGCTCTAGCAGAATTTCAGACACCCAGATGCTATAGGGTTCCCAACTTCGTCGCCAAGGTAAATCTCGACCAGCTCTGGTATACCAGTCCAAGAGTGATCTTCTTTGTTCCGATACTTTTTAGCTACCAAAGTCTATCAAGATAAACTTTAGCCCGCCAATGCAAGCTGATTCGAACGCCAGGGGGTATCTCCCAAAGCACAAAGAAATATTCCTCGTGCGCCATTAAATTTCTAGAACCAGATCCAATGTCACTACAAAACCCTTGGTTTTCGGGAAATATTAATTAAGACAAGGTCGTGGCACTAATATAATAGTTAAAGTATAGCAAATTACTTGAGGCAATGGCCAACCTTTGTGATACTTTTGCCTACTGTCCACTAACCTCAATAATAGAAACCGACAGACTCAGGTGATGATCTGCCGATATTCGATTGGGCATTTTCTATCAAAAATCTATAGATTCAGCCCTATGGGGCCAAGGTTTGACTAATCTTCCTCCACAGATTGAGATTCAGCTATTTGCAAAGACTTGTCAAAAACCATACGTTGTTCAGCGTTCCTAAGGAAATAGCCGCTAACCATGGCTGAAGCCAAAAGGCGACCTAGATTCTCACGGCTAGTACTGATCGTTACGCCAAAGTCTTGGGAAGGCAAGTTTCCCAACATTCCCATAATATTGTTTTCCATCACCTGATAGACTTCCGAAGACGTTGGTCTAGACAGCTGGGTAATGGTTTCTGGACTCATTGATTGAACATACTGCCAGAGTAAATTATTGTCAGAATCTTTATCAAAGAATTCAGGAACATGATTGGGATTGGATGCGTTATTCACCGTTTTACCTCCTAGCGATGGCTAATTCCGGTTTTTCTACTAGAGTCGGCAGCCAATGATGATGTTTATCTGTTTAGCTCTACTGCTTCGTATTTGTAATTACTTTAACAGGCAAGTGACCATGGCAAAGTAGGTGGAACCGAACCATCTAGGATCTGATTTTCTCACCTATTGGTCATTAGTCATTGGTGATTGTAGCTAATGACTAATGACTAATGACTAATGACTAAACCGACTCAGAAAAAATTAACTAGCTGGGATATATTCCCGCATATCCCCTTGACGCTTACGAAGTTTAGCGATCGCTTCTCGTTCGATTTGTCGCACTCGTTCACGGCTGATGTTGAGGTGTTGACCAATTTTGGCTAATGTCATTGGTTCGTCCTCTGCCAAGCCATAACGGAGTCTCAACACCTGCCTCTGCTGCGGTGTCAAATCATCCATGAATTTCTCTAAGTCTAGCTGCATTAACGATTGAGTCACAAAGTCTTCTGGTCCAGGACCGGTGTCTTCGAGCAACTCAACTAATTCTGTATCTTTGTTATCCCCCACTCGCAACTCCAAAGAGAGGGGTTGACGTGCTTGCTCGAAGTACTCGCGCAATTGTGATGGTGTTAGGTTCAACTCAATTGCCAATTCTGAGATAGTAGCTGTTCGTCCCAGCTTTTGGGAAAGTTGGCGCTGGGCTTTTTTGATTTTGTTTAACTTCTCGGTAATATGGATAGGAAGGCGAATCGTGCGCCCTTTTTCTGCGATCGCACGAGTAATTGCCTGCCTTATCCACCAGTAGGCGTAGGTAGAAAAACGATAGCCTTTGGTAGGGTCAAATTTTTCTACACCCCGCTGCAAGCCGATGGTTCCCTCTTGAATCAAGTCCAGCAACTCGAGATTACGCTTAATGTATTTCTTTGCCACTGCCACCACCAATCGCAAATTGGCTTCCACCATCTTGCGTTTAGCGGATTCACCAACAGCTATGCTAGACTTTAACTGAGAATCCGTTAGGCAAGATGCTGTTGCCCACTCAGAAAACGTAGGTTCACGACCCAGCTGTTGGACAAGGGACTCTTTGACTTCCTTTAAGGTTGTTAACTGTTTAACCTTTTTCCCGTAAGAAATTTCCTGCTCATGGGTCAGTAATGGTACACGACCGATTTCCTTTAAATAGGTACGAACTAAATCTGTAGAGTCCTGAGCGGTTTTCATTGAATTCGATGGCGTTATCAGTGAGATTTAAATTAAGAAAATTAAAGCAGACCATGCTGGTTTTCCAAACCAGATGATAAGCTTTGTGGGATTCCAGTTAAATTATTTTAATAAATTTTACATAACTTAACTAAATTCCCGAAGAAGGTGTAAGGTAAGATGACCCAAACAGTTTGGATTGCCAGACACGGAAACCGCCTTGACTTTGTTAACCCCGAATGGTTCAACAAGGCAGAGCGACCCTATGATCCACCCCTTTCAGTAGATGGGGAACTGCAAGCAGCGCAACTGGGTCAACGCCTTGTAGGAAAAGGAATTAGGCATATATTCGCCTCACCGTTTTTACGAACTGTCCAAACGGCTAACCAAGTCGCAGAAATTCTGGATTTACCTATTAAGCTAGAGTTGGGTTTAAGTGAATGGCTCAATCCTGAGTGGATGGCAACTGAACCAGAAAGACTGCCTAATGAAGTATTGCACAAGCAGTTTCAGCGAATTGACACCAGTTATACTTCCTGTGTAATCCCTGAATATCCAGAAACAAGTGTTGCTTTACTCAAACGAACAGGTGAAACGGCACAACGTATCACCGCTCAATTTTCAGAAGATTTACTACTGGTTGGTCACGGACCATCAGTAGTTGGAACCACTCAGGGACTAGTGGGTGCCACACAAAACATTAAAGCATCCTTGTGCTGTTTAGTTAAACTAGTGCGCCAAGAAAAACAGTGGGTGATGGAACTGAATGGAGATACCTCTCACCTGAGTCAGACAGAAGATGTCCTCCGGTTTAATTGAAGGGTATAAGCTTCGATAACATACAAAGTTGTTTTTGTCAATAGTCTACAGCCATAGTCTCCTTTGACTCATCATCTCACACTTCCCTTCGCCCAAGGGGCGACAGTGGCGCGAACGGGTAAGACCTAGGGCTAATCTGGCTGAGGGACGCGCTTTGACCCATAACCAATCACCAAAGACCAATGATACACTAACTGTTCGTGAATTTACAGGTGTCAAAATAGACAAACTAGCTAAGACACCGTAGTTTCCACGAGGGCTAGAAATTAAGACTGTGCAACAATTTAGGCATCTAGTGGTGGTATAACATCTTACCATCACCTAAGCTTGGGCGGCGAGTGTTGCCCCTATGTTCTTGGTATGGGCATGAATCGACGCCTTGCAATGGTCAGTGGTCAATGGTCAGTTGCATGCATGTAATTAGCACTTAGCCCATAGCTAAAAGCTAGTAGCTGCAAAACAACTGACACAAATTAACTAGCATGGACAACTGACCTCAAATCCCCCGAATTGATTGGTGGGGATGGGCTGAAAATTATGGTACAGCGTAGAATTGATGGCGGTTGCCTCTATGTCCAGTCTAGGCTAGACAGTTCCGCTCTTAGCTAATTTTATTGGTTATGTTACCTGAGCATAGACCCATGGAATCGAGCACTGGACATCAAAGAGTGGACTATCACCTCTTGAAAGTCCAAGCGGAAATGATTAACCAGATTGCCCAGGTTACAAGGGGGACGTTAGTCCTCAATGAATTGCTACCCACCATAGCTAATCAATTAGATCAAATCTTGCAAGTGAGTGGCTGTTTAATGTTTCCCACTCACGACCCTCCAGCTATGGCAACTCATCAAGTTAGCTTTCCCATTACCCAATCAGTGGAGAGTACAGGCGAGCCATGTCTGATCGAGGTATTTCGCCACCTCTTTCAGAGTTATCACTCCTGGCTAGCTCAGGGCAAACCGTTGATTATTCCTGAATCGGAGGGAAAACTCCCACCAGAACTGAAGGAATTAACCTATCCATGTGACCTCCGTGCCATCATGATGGTGCCACTGCTGCATGGGCAGTCTTGTCTAGGTAGTATGACCTTGTATCAGTGCGTACACGAACGAGAATGGACAGTCCAAGAAATTGCCTTTATCCGAGGGATCGCCGATCATTTTGCCATTGCCCTAACCCACCAAGAACTTGAGCAACTCTATCAAAAACAAAGCCAAGAACTTAAACAAAAAGAGTCTGCACTAAAAGTAAGCGAGGCTAGAAACCGAGCCCTCTTAGAAGCGATACCAGATGTAATCTTTCGTGTCAATCGGGATGGCTTTTACTTGGATTGGAAAGCGGCCATTGAAAACCCTGTGCTGTTTCTCAACAATAACTGTATTGGGAAACATTTACATAACTGTTTACCCACTGAGGTAGCAGGATTAATTTGGGAGCATGTGGAAATAGCCCTAGAAAGTGATGAGATGCAAGTTATTGAGTCCCCAGTCAGACAAGATGGTAAACTCCGCTACTTTGAGGCTCGTATTGTTAAAAGTGGGTTAGATGAAGTTGCTGTTATTGTCCAGGATATCACTGAGCGTATTGAAGCACGACTCACCCTAGCACAAGTCAATGATGCTTTGGAAGTCAGAGTTCAACAACGTACCGCTGCTCTGAGGAAAGCGAACCAAGCACTCAAGGGGGAGATTATTGAGCGCCAGAAGGCAGAAGAGCAGTTGCGGCAGAGTGAAGAGCGGTTTCGTAATGTCGTAGAAATTAGTAGCAATTGGATGTGGGAGATGGATGAAAATGCTGTCTATACCTACGCTAGTCCCAAAATCTGGGACTTACTCGGTTATGAACCATCAGAAGTAGTTGGCAAAACTCCCTTTGACTTAATGTTAAAGGAAGAGGCAAAACGTGTGATGGAAATTTTAGCTTCCTTTACCGTTTTAAAACAGCCCTTTAGCAACTTGGAAAATACCAGAATTAATAAAAATCGTCAGTTAGTGGTTCTGGAAACCAGTGGTGTACCAATTTTTGATCGTCTTGGCAAGTTTTGTGGTTATCGAGGAGTTGATAGAGATATCACTAAACGGAAACAAACGGAAGTATAAATCATAAAGGCACTGGCTAAAGAGAAACAACTTGGGGAGCTAAAATCCAGGTTTATAACCATGAAATCTTACGAACGAATTTGGTACCCCTATAATAACGATTTATTCATCAGGTAATTTACTGGAACATTACGGAACAAAATGATCAAAATCTAAAAATAACCATCACCTACCTCGCATTAAAAACATGGTTCAATATATAACCATAATTTTGAATGATATCTTGCTGATTGGCAAGGTATAAGCCGGTAAAATATAGTTACAGCTAAAGCCGATAGACTTGGAAAGTTTTTGCACCGATTTAATTTATAAAATCCAGCTTAATTAACGAAATGAGCACACAATAAAATTTACTTATAGCTTAGAAAAGTTTAAAAAAAAATTAGGTAGTAATCATGGAAAAAATAATGCGGCTAGTTCGTTATCATCCGCCCGACCGTATATGGATGAAAAATTGCTTAGGCAAATTTTGGAGAATTTGCTGAGTAATGCACTGAAGTATTCTCCCAAAGGTAGCATAGCACAGTACAGTTGAGCTTAAACTCACTTGCTCTGCCAATCAGGCTATCTTTAAAATCAGCGATCAAGGTATTGGTATTCCTGAAGAAGACCAAGGACTACTCTTTGAGACCTTCCATCGAGGTACGAATGTGGGGACAATTACCGGCACTGGCTTAGGACTGGCAATTGTCAAAAAGTGTCTCGATATCTACCAAGGTCAAATTGATCTAGAAAGTGAGGTCACTGTCGGTACAACGTTTACTGTAACCCTGCCAATATATTACTTGCTATCAAATTAATGATGAGAAAAATATTAGTGATTGAAGATGAAGAATTTGTCCGGGAAAACATTATAGAACTCCTCGACGCCGAAGGATTTGATGTCATTGGAGCAGAAAATGGTCGTGTTGGTGTTAATTTAGCTAAAGGAACTATCCCAGATTTAATTATCTGTGATGTCATGATGCCGGAAATGGACGGTTACAGTGTCTTAACATCCCTGCGTCAAGACTCAATGATGGCAACAGTTCCTTTTATTTTTTTGACAGCAAAGGCTGCTAAAAATGATTTTCGTCAGGGTATGGAACTAGGGGCAGACGACTATATTACCAAACCCTTTACCAGAGCAGAACTCCTCGGGTCAATTTCCAGTAGACTCAAAAAAAAAGCTGCTGTTCATAAGCATTACAATACTGAACTTCAGGAAGCTAAAAATAAACTCAATTACTTAATCCGCCATGACAGCTTGACAAACCTACCTAATCGGCTGTCGTTGCGAGAACGGTTTAAGCAAGTAAAACAACACATCGACGATAATCACAAACTGCTTACCTTTCTGTGTTTGGGTTTAGATCGGTTTAATCAAGTTAACAATAATCTCGGTCATTTTTGGGGTGATTACTTACTCAAATTTGTGGCTCAAAGCCTAACTTATTGTGTGGATAATCAGGGTACAGTTGCTCGTTTAAATGGCGATCAATTTGCCGTTATTATAGCCACAGCTCAACACAAACAAGATGTCATCAATGTTGTCCAAAGCATTCTTGAGAGCCTCTCTCAAACCATCGTTCTGGATGATCAAGAAGTTTTTATCACCGCCAGTATTGGTATTACCATTTATCCCCGTGATGGTGAAGACGTTGAACAATTACTCAATCATGCCAACCAGGCGATGCTTCAGGCAAAGCGTCACGGTGGTGATCAATATCAGTTTTACACCAGTTCCTTGAATGTCAATTCTTCAAATTATCTTACCTTGCAGAGTAGCTTACGCTATGCTTTGGAACGGGAAGAATTCCAGGTTTACTATCAACCCCAAATCAGTCTCGAGACAGGAAAAATTGTTGGTGCTGAAGCTCTATTACGTTGGCATCATCCAGAACTTGGTTTGATTCCCCCAGCAAAATTTATTCCAATCGCGGAAGAAACGGGTCTGATTATATCCATTGGAGAATGGGTATTACAGCAGGCTTGTCAGCAAGCTAAAGTCTGGCAAAATGATGGATTCACCTCTTTTCGGATAGCAGTAAATTTATCAGGTCGTCAATTTAATAAACCAGATTTTTACCATAATTTGATCAAGATTTTGCAGTCAACTGAGTTAACCGCTCGAACTCTAGAACTAGAACTAACTGAAAGTATACTAGTAAAAAACACTGAAACTGCTATTCGTCAGTTAAATGAATTAAAAAACCTAGGATTAGAAATTGCAATTGATGATTTTGGAACCGGATATTCTTCATTAAGCTATTTACAACAATTTCCCTTTGATGTTCTCAAAATTGATCAGTGCTTTGTCCGTAATATTGTGCAGAAACCTAACCAGGCTGCTATTACTAAGGCCATTATCCAAATGGCAAAAAGTTTAAATCTAAAACTGATTGCTGAAGGAGTAGAAACTCAAGAAGAATTGGCTTTTATTTATTCTCATAAATGTGATCGAGTTCAGGGTCATTTGATTAGTAGGGCTTTACCAGCGCCGGAATTTAAACGTTTACTCAATAGCGGTATTGGGTTCCCACTGCCTCAAGTCAATTAGATTAGTTTCACAAAGCGCAAAACAATGGTAAGAACAAAAATTCTGTTAATTGAAGATGAACCTTCAGTACGAGAAAATATACTGGAGTTACTGGAGGCTGAGGATTTTGAGGCGATTGCTGGTAGTAATGGTCGGATTGGTATCGAGTTAGCCCAGCATGAATCGCCAGATTTGATTATTTGCGATGTCATGATGCCAGAACTTGATGGTTATGAGGTATTGCAGACGTTGCGTAAACATCCTACTACGGCAACCATTCCTTTTATGTTTCTCACAGCTAGAGCTGAAAAAACTGATCAGCGCCAAGGAATGGAATTAGGAGCAGATGATTATCTGACCAAGCCATTTACTAGAGTAGAACTACTAGGAGCAATTACTACTCGATTGGAAAAGCAAGCTGCCCTTGAGTTGCAAAAAGATAAAAAACTGGATGATTTGCGCAGCCATATTACACTGTATTTGCCCTATGAAATGGATAAACCCCTAAATCGGATTCTGGATATTTCTAAACTAATCATGGAGCAATGGGAGAGTTTGGAACGATATCAAATTAAGACTATGGCAGAAGATATCCATCAGTCGGGTGAACGTTTATTAAGGTTAATTCAGAACTTTTTACTTTATGCAGAGCTTGAAATGATCGCTACAGATTCCAAGAAATTAGAAAATCTGCGAAATACTACCAGTACATTACCTAATCCGGTTCTGGCTAATTTGATTCAGAATCTTGCTCAAAAGACAGGACGGGTTGCGGATTTGGAATTAGATTGGCGAGAGGCTACTATTGCTATGTCGCAAAACCGACTTAATAAAATGTTGGAAGAGTTAATTAATAATGCCTTTAAATTCTCACAAGAGGGAACACCTGTTTGGGTAAATAGCTATTCAGAAAATAATACCTTGATCTTGTCAGTCCACGACAAGGGACAAGGGATATCTGAAACTGAAATGGCTGAATTGGAAGCTGACTTACAGTTTAAAGGTAACCTTTACGAACAACAAAGCTCAGGGTTGGGGCTAGTGATTGCTAAACGTCTAGTTGAGTTACATGGTGGTAAATTAACAATACATAGTACACTAGGAGAACAAACTACAGTGCAAGTAATGCTACCCCTAATCTCCAAAGGGCTACTCCCTTGACCAAGAACCATTTAGGATCTACCATTTACCATGGACTTTCTTTCCTTAAGTTAGTACCTATCCTAGCAGAAACAATATTATATTATATTATGGAATGACTTGGGTAGGTTATATGCTTAAACCAAGAATTGGAGGTATTTTGTAACTTGGGTTGTAATCAACTTAACCGTTATGGCAGGACATAGTAAATGGGCAAATATTAAGCGTCAGAAAGCGAGGGTTGATGCAGTTAAAGGTAAGACCTTTGCTAAAATCTCTCGGGAGATTATAGTAGCTGCTCGCAATGGTATCCCGGATCCGGAGGGTAATTTTCAGCTGCGGCAAGCGGTGGAAAAGGCGAAGGCAGCAGGGATTCCTAATGACAACATTGAAAGAGCGATCGCAAAAGGAGCAGGTACCCTAGGCAATGAGAGTGACAATCTCGAAGAAATTCGCTATGAGGGGTATGGTCCAGGAGGCGTTGCTATCTTGATCGAAGCTTTTACTGATAATCGGAATCGGACAGCAGCTGACCTGCGCTCAGCATTTACTAAGAATGGTGGCAATCTGGGTGAAACAGGCTGCGTTAGCTGGATTTTTGAGCAAAAAGGTATCGTTACGCTTACGGGTGATATCACAGAGGACCATTTGTTTGAAGCATCCCTTGAAGGGGGAGCTCAAACTTATGAGTTGAACGAGGATTCCGAAGGTGTAACGGCTGAGGTATTTACAGAAGTTAGCAACCTGGAAAACCTGAGTCAAATTTTGAAAAATCAGGGCTTTGAGGTCAGTGAGGCGCAGTTGCGCTGGATTCCTAGTAATACGGTGGAAGTGACTGACCCAGATCTGGCGCGGACGCTTTTAAAATTAATGGATGCTCTGGAAGAGTTGGAGGATGTACAAAATGTTACCGCCAATTTCGAGATGTCCGATCAGCTGATGTCCCTGAGCATGATCTAGCAGATAAAATATTATAAACCACTATAGGTAATTTTAAATGTTTCTATCTGCCAAGACAAAGCAAAAGCGAACAGATCACCAAAAGGTCTTAATGGCTAGATGCGCAGGCATCGCTCCCCCCCGATTGCTCAAGAGGAGAGTTTTAGCTAAGTCTGGTGCTTTGTCCCAGCATGGAAACAAGCCAAACCATCTCATCTTCAAGCAGTTCTTAAATAACCAGCCTCTCACACTCACCTTCAAGAATGGGCAAACGGCTTGTGCTATTCAAGTGGATCATTCTGTTGACTTGTCTGCTGCCCTGAACCAAATCGGTCTTCACGGCTCCCGTCCGGTTCTAGTGGTAGTTGGGGGGGCAAGTAAGATGAGTGATCAGAGTATGGCTCGTCTGCGCTTGTTGTTTGTCAATGTACTAGCTCCCATTGCTGAAACCCTCGGAGCATGTGTGGTGGATGGCGGTACCGATACTGGGGTGATGCAGATGATGGGGCAAGCTCGTGCTGAGATTGCTGGCACCTTTCCCTTAGTAGGTATTGCCCCAGTGGGCCAGATTGCGCTTCCTGATGCACCCCCCTCATCTTCTGGTCAAACATCACTGGAGCCAAATCATACTCATTTTGTGCTGATTCCTGGGTCTACCTGGGGTGATGAATCCCCCTGGTTGGCTCGTATAGCTACTACCCTGGCAGACGAAAAGCCATCAGTCACAGTAATGGCTAACGGTGGGGCGATTACCTTGGTAGACTTATTTGAAAACAAGAAAGCTGGACGACCATTGGTAGTTCTTGGGGGCAGTGGTCGGTTGGCAGATGAAATTACGATGGCAGTACGCTATCCAGAACAAGAAGCACGAGAATCTGTTACGGAACTATTACAACCAAATCACTTGCAACAAAATCACTTGACCTGTTACGACCTCTCACAACCATTCAGTGAATTGACTAAAATCCTCATGGAGGGACTGACGAGACAGTCAATGTACACATTAAAAAGTACATAGACTACACATAGACTGTCATGACGTCAGAAGTTGAGGCTACATACTCCCCTGGGCCAAGCCCAACCCTCAAACGTGCTTGGGAACGTCAGCGTACCTATAGCAAAAATGCCACAGCGGCTCAGAAACGTTTCTTCCTGCTGCGGATAGGAATTCTGGTATTGAGTGTGTTGGCTACCTTGCTAGCTGTGGTCCACTCAGAGTTGGTAGACATCCTTGGTGATTCACACCAGACGGTCAAAGTAATTCACTACATTCTTCTACTAGTGCCAATTGCTCTAAGTGTACTACTAGCAGGTGCAGTTAAGTTCGACAAAGGTGGCAATTGGATTCTGTTACGGGGTAGTGCCGAGGCAATTAAAAGGGAAATTTACTGTTACCGTGCGCAAGTTGGGGAATACAGTGATAACACGTCGCGGGATGCTAAGCTGGCACGCAAGGTCAAGGTGATTAGTCAAAGGCTAAAAGGAACCACAGTTCACCACACTAGTTTTAGCCCCTACGAGGGGGAAGTTTCCCGTAGAAAACGCTCATCCTTAAGCAAAGACAAGAAAAGCAAGGACAAGAAACATCAGGAAGCTCAACAGCATCATCAAGACGATAAGTTTTCTGACCTCACCCCCGAACACTACCTAGTCTGGCGAGTGGAAGACCAGTTTAAGTGGTACCGAAAGCGAACTAGGAAACTTGATATACAATTGCATGGCTACCAGTGGGGAGTATATATCTTGGGCGGTGTGGGTTCATTTCTGGTGGCGCTGGGTGAAGACATCTGGGTGGCGGTCAGTACAGCCTTTGCTGCAGCATTTTCGAGTTTCCTGGAATTGAAACGGGTTGAGACAACGCTGATTGCTTACAACCAAGCAGCTGATGATTTGTACGATATAAGCACTTGGTGGCATGGTCTCTCAGACGAGGAAAAATTGGAGAAATTTGAGTTATTGGTGATCAGTACAGAGAAAACCATCCAAAGCGAAAATGTAGGCTGGGTGCAAGAGATGAATGATGCACTAGCAGAACTCTATGGTGAAACCCAGGAGTCTGAGGCTCAGGAAAAAAACACCTCTCCGTCTAAGAAAGTCGATACTAAATGAGATCATTTATAATATCATTTACGTGCTTGACAGACTGGCTTTCTTGTGGTGTAAATTCATCCGATGGGCAGAGCACCAGAGGTGACACCTCAATCCTAACTATTCTTCAGCTGCTCCCCATTGGTTATATCCGTTACCTATCCGTTACCCATCTGTTGCCCCTATTTCCTTGTCTTGATGCAAAGCGCGAGTGGGGGAAACCACGGCAGTCGCTCATGGGGGAGACCCCCAAGACCGCGCTGCCTCCCCAAGACCGTAATGGTGCTTTTTCCGTAGGCGAATTAAATTCGCCACGGGTCGCACCTCTGCATCGCTCTCACAACTCTTCAAGCTTGCTCGATTTACGAAATCCAGGGTGTTACAAGTGTAGTGTTAAGTAGATATCCTCACTTAGACCCCTGGACAAATGACTATATTTTTCGATGCCTTTATCTCCTACGGACGTGCTGACAGCAAAGCCTTTGCTACTAAACTTGAAGCTAGACTAACACAATTGGGCTTAACGGTCTGGTTTGACCAGAAGGACATTCCGCCTGCTGTAGATTGGCAGCATCAGATTGATAATGGCATTGAGAGAACTCATAACTTCATTTTTATCATTTCCCCCCATTCCGTTAATTCAAAATACTGCCTCAAAGAAATTGAACTGGCTATTAAATACAATAAACGCATTATTCCTTTAGTGCATGTTAAATCCCCTCGTGACAAAATTCCTACGATTATCCGTAAACTGAACTGGATCTATTTCCAAGATAAAATCAACGATTTTGAAGCGTCCTTTAAACAATTAATGAATTCCATCCGTAAGCATGCTGATTATGTAGAACAGCATACTCGGTTTTTAGTTAAAGCTCTGGAGTGGGACAGAAATCAACAACAAACTAACCACCTGTTAATCCAGTCAGAACGGATTCAAGCTGAATCTTGGTTAAAGGTACGGTTTAAAAAAGAGCAAGCTCCTTGTGTGCCAACGGATTTACATTGTGAGTTTATTTGTGAAAGCACCAAAAATGCCAATAATTTAATGACCCAAGTGTTTATCTCTTATTCTGATAAAGATCAAGATATCAAGGATAAACTTAGCAAAACCCTGATGCGGGAAGGAATCACAATCTGGAAACCTGAAACTGATATTAAAACCGGTATAGACTTCCAAGCGGCAATCAACCAAGGAATTGAGGAAGCTGATAATGTCATTTACTTAATTTCACCCAATTCGAGTCAATCAAAATACTGTCAGCAAGAACTTGAACACGCCTTTGCTCACAATAAACGGATTATATCACTACTGATTGAAGACACGGATATTGACCAAATACCACCAAAAATTCGCTCCTTACAATTCCTAGATTTTACTAAGTCTAACCATGAAGGAAACTACCGCTTAATGGCTGCTCAATTATTAAAAGAATTAAATCAAGATGCTCTCTATTACGAAGAGCATAAGCTTTTGTTAGTCAAAGCGATCAAATGGCTGAGCCAAAACCGTAATTCTAGCATTTTATTGCGGGGTCACAATTTAAACTATTACGAAAACTGGCTGAAAGTAAATCGGCAACGCCTGGAACATCCACCCCTAGGATTACATGAAGAATTTCTGGCGGCTAGCAGGAATCAACAGCATGAATCTTATCTAGACGTTTTTATTTCTTATTCCCGTACTGATTCGGATTTGGCTAGGAAGTTAAATGAGGCATTGCAGTTACAGGGTAAAACTACTTGGTTTGACCAAGAAAGTATTCCTCCGGGCAGTGATTTTCAAGAGGAAATCTATCGTGGAATTGAACATTCTGATAATTTCTTATTTATTATTTCCCCTGCTTCGGTAAATTCACGCTACTGTGCTGGGGAGGTAGACTATGCTCAGACATTAAATAAACGGTTTGTGACTGTGCTTTCTTCACAGGTAGCAGCAAAAATGCTACATCCTGGATTAGCTAGCATCCAGTGGATTGATTTCAACCGGCATGGAGGAGATTTTTATCCCAATTTCAGTGAATTGGTCAGAACCCTTGATACTGACCGAGAGCATGTGCGCAGTCACACCAAATGGTTGCAGCGAGCTAGGGAATGGCAGCAGTCTAAGCAAGATACAGATTTGCTGTTGCGTGGCAGCGAATTTTCTATTGCCCAACAATGGTTGCTTGATGCCGAGACCAATGATAAACAGCCGACTGCGACACCTTTACACAAGGACTATATTGCTAAAAGTCGGGATGCCATATCGATTTTGAGAAAACGGGAAAAGCGTCGATTAGTTATCTTACGGTTGTCCCTTACTTTGATGAGTGCAGCATTTGCAGCAGCTGTTGGCTTTGGCTTGGTTGCTTTCATGCAATGGAAACGGCCAGAAACGGTTAGGGAAGGTCACATTAATGCTCTGAGTCGATATTCACTGGCTCTGAGAGAATCAAATCAGGAATTTGATGCCCTGATCGAAGCAATCAGGGCTGCACGGCAACTGCAAAAACAGATACGTAGTGTAAAACCTGAAACTGAGGGGCTGGTTAGGACAGCATTGCACGGAGCAATGTCTTGGGTTAGAGAATACAACCGTTTGGTAGGCCATAACAGTTGGGTTACTAGTGTTAGTTTTAGCCCTGACGGTAATCTGATTGCTTCTGCTAGTAAAGACCATACTGTCAAACTGTGGAGCCGCAAGGGTAAGCCACTCCAAACCTTTAAGGGACATGACGGTACCGTTTGGAATGTTAGTTTCAGCCCAGATGGCAAGACTATTGCTACAGCTAGTCAGGATAAGACGGTCAAACTGTGGAGCTTAGACGGGAAAAACCTCCAAACCTTTAAAGGACATCAGCGTGGAGTGCGGAGCGTGAGTTTTAGTCCGGACGGCAGGATGCTGGCTACGGCTAGTAACGATAATACTGTCAAGCTGTGGAGCCTCAATGGCAACCAACTCCAAACCTTTGAGGGGATTGCGGCTGGATATCGCAGTATCAGCTTTAGTCCGGATGGCAAAATTCTGGCTTCTGCTGGAAGTAACAATACTATCAAACTCTGGCAGCTGGATGGGACAAGTATTGCAACGTTTAAGGGGCATAAGGCTGAGGTTTATAGCGTCAGTTTCTCACCCCAAGGCAAGATGATTGCTTCTGCTAGTAGGGATAAGACTATCAAACTCTGGAGCCTTGATGGTCGGGAACTGAAGACTTTTCCAAAGAAATTCGCTGGAGTCAGAAGCGTCAGGTTCAGCCCGGATGGCAAAACCCTCGCCTCTGCTAGTCGGGATAAAACCGTCAAACTCTGGAGCCTTGATGGCTCGGAACTCCAAACCTTCCGAGGGCATCAGGCTGGGGCTTATGACCTTAGCTTTAGCCCAGATGGCAAGACCCTGGCTAGTGCTAGTGAAGATAAAACCATTAAACTCTGGCGCTTATATGCGAAAACACCTCGCACTTTCAAGGGTCATAGGAGTAATGTCTGGAGTGTGAGTTTTAGCCCAGATGGCAAAACCTTGGCTAGTGCTAGTGAAGATAAAACTGCTAAGCTATGGCATTTAGATTATACCTGTGGCAAGGAAGTATTAGGGGAAATAAGGTCTAGTAAAACTATCAATATGCTGGATTTTTGTTTGACTCCAAAAGTTCTAGACAGCCACAGGGATGCAGTGTTTAGTGTTAGTTTCAGCCCCGATGGCAAAACTATTGCTACAGGTAGCCGGGATAGTAAGGTTAGACTTTGGAGTAAGGATGGTAAAAAAATCCAAACACTCCAGGGGCATCAGGCTGGAGTCTTTAGCGTTAGTTTCAGCCCTGACAGTCAGACGATTGTATCTGGCAGTTGGGATAAAGCTGTCAAGCTTTGGACTTTTAAAGGAAGAGAACGCCAAAGGTTTAAAAAGCTTAGGGCTGCGGTTAGAAGTGTTAATTTTAGTCCCGATGGTATGATGATTGCTGCTGGTAGTGATGATAATACTATCAAGCTTTGGAGTCGGGGAAACTTATGTAATGGTGAATTAAAATCAGCAAACTTAAAATCAGTAAACTTAAAAGCAGCAAACTTAAAACCAGCAGTTGGCTCAGACCATAACACAAATTTTTTGCCTTTTTGCTTAACTCCTACTATCCTCAAAGGTCATGATGATGTAATTTGGAGTGTCAGTTTTAGTCCCGACAGTCAGATGCTTGTCTCTGGTAGTGAGGACGAAACAGTTAAACTTTGGAGTAGAGACGGTAAAGAAATCCGAACTCTCAAAGGGCATAAGGGTAAGGTGTTTAGCGTCAGTTTCAGCCCAGATGGCAAGATGATTGCTTCGGCTAGTGGTGACAAAACGGTTAAACTCTGGAATTTGAAGGGGCAAGAACTTGAAACTCTGATTGGACATAATGATGGCGTTTTTAGCCTCAGTTTCAGTCCCGATGGCAAAATCCTGGCTTCATCTGACTCCAGTGGCAATGTGATTATGTGGGATATGGATCTAAGTTTAGATTTCAATGACCTTCTGGGTCGGGCTTGTGATTGGGTAGGGGATTATCTCAAGCACAATTCTGCAATCGATGAAAGCGATCGCACTCTTTGTGATGGTATTAAACCCAAATCAAAATAGACTGGATTAAGGAAAGGCAAGAGGCAAGAGGCAAGAGGCAAGAGGCAAGAGGCAAGAGGCAAGAGGCAAGAGGCAAGAGGCAAGAGTTAATAAAGTAAGAGATAAATTGGGTATAGAAAGGGAGAGACACTTGTGGAAAAAGCATACACAAAAGATTTTAATTCCTGGACACAACAAACAGCACAGTTGTTGCGAGAAGGTCGTTGGCAAGAGATTGACTTAGAAAATCTGATTGAGGAGGTTGAAGACTTGGGCAAGAGTGAAAGGCGGGGAATTACTAGCCAATTGATTCGCCTGCTGTTGCATTTGCTCAAGTGGCAATACCAGCATCAGCGTCGCTCCGATAGCTGGCTGGATTCGATTACTGACGCTCGTACTCAGATTGAGTTAGCTATTGAAGATAGTCCCAGTCTCAGGAGCTATCCCGCTGAGCAGCTGGAACAAAGCTATCAGCGGGCTCGCCGTAAGGCAGCCCAGCAAACAGGAATGTCTGTTTCGGTTTTCCCAGAGGCTTGCCCCTATTCTCTTGAATTGATTTTAGATCAGGATTGGTTACCAGAAGCTGAAAATTAAAGCCTATTTTAGGATAAAATTGGGGATATTAAATTAATTGATATTGGGGTGAGTGAACCCATAACTTGGACTCAAAAACTAAAGGCACTAGAGGCACGGGTTGATAAATGGGAAACGGATAACCCCTCAGAAAATTAAGCTGTTTTTTTAACGTTAAGTTATCATGACCCTGATCAAAACTAAGCGCTTTAGCCTAGCTGACTATCATCGCTTGATTGATAATGGTTTTCTAACAGAAGATGACCGGGTGGAGTTGATTCGGGGAGAGTTAATACAAATGGTGGCGAAGGGTACGTCCCACTCGGTTTGCAACACTAAGTTATGGCGAGAGTTGGACAGACTAGTAGGCGACCGTGGGGTGGTACGGGGACAGGAACCAATCATCCTATCGAACGACAGTGAACCGGAACCGGATGTTGCGATCGCATGGGGTCAGGCGGATGACTACTTGCCAAATCACCCTTATCCAAAGGATATATTCCTAGTGATTGAGGTGTCAGATTCAACCCTGGAGTATGACCAAACCGTAAAGCTATCCTTATATTCAGAAAACCAAATTCAGGATTACTGGATTGTTAACCTGGTGGCTGGTCAACTAGAGTGCTATACTCAGCCCTATCAAGATACTCAAAGAAATTTCGGCTATCGCTTGACACTCCCCGCCCTATAAGAGCGGGGATTCTTAGTTCTACGACATGCCTTAAAATTAGTTATCCTGAAAGGCAATACTTAAGCCAAATATCCGTCCAGAAGAACCAAATATTGAGCCTAATTTAACTAACCCCAGTGGGCTTGTCTCCCTAAGCGTTGGGATTTACCGTTCCCGTGTGCCCCACGGTACGTTATATACTTTTAATTTGTACTTTACTGGTTTTCGGTGTCTGTTAAGACCCATGCGTTTTAGAGGTTTTTCGCGCCTCGTGTACTAGCATCGCTTTACGTCGTTGTTGAGTGAGGCAGTACCGACGAATCCTGCCTGTGCTAGGCTACACACTTAGATATATTATACACTATTTTTTTTATAACTTCTGGAAAAGTCGCCCTAGAAGGGCGTTCGCCTAGCGTGGCCATAGGCCAGGCTTGAAACCCAAAATTTTTGGTCAAACGGGTAGTGTTGCCCAATGAAACGGTTACCATTCCTGGTCTTGGAGATCTGTCCCTAGAGTTAAGTCGTGTGTTTCCAGGTTGAGCAAAATTGGATCAGTTGATGGGTTGATCTAAAAGCGTCAAAATGAAAAAGAGTATATATTACTATTTACCGAGACACTTACTACTATAGTTATGGCGCTGGAACTGCTGATTCAAACTACCTCAGCAACCCATCAAAGTTTTGATTACGACCTAGCCATTGTAGGGGGTGGCATTACTGGTTCTACCCTGGCCTGTGCGTTGAAACATTCTGGGTTGAGCGTATTACTCATAGAAGCCAAACCGAAGTCAGTGGCCGTTGCCAGGGTACAAGCCTATGCCTTGTCTATCCTCTCAGGGCGTATTTTCGCAGGTATTGGGGTTTGGGATAAAATCCTGCCACAGATTAGCACATTTCGGCAGATCAGGCTTTCCGATGCTAACCATTCCGGTGTCGTGCATTTTTCCCCTTCAGATTTAGGTACCAACGCTCTAGGGTATGTGGGAGAACACCGTCCGGTGCTAACGTCGTTGCAAGAATTTTTGACAGATTGCCCCAATGTTGACTGGCTGTGTCCAGCAGAAGTAGTGGATGTAGACTATCAGGAGTCTGGGGTCGAGATTACTGTCAAGGAGGGTGATACTAAGCATCGAATCAGGACAAGGCTCGTGGTGGCGGCGGATGGAGCGCGATCGCAAATTCGGACTAGGGCTAGGATTACGACTCGTGGCTGGAAATACTGGCAATCTTGTGTGACTGCCCGGATTAAAACCGAAAAGCCCCACAATAATACGGCTTTTGAACGCTTCTGGCCTAGTGGTCCGATGGGGGTGCTGCCCTTGTCAGAGAATCGCTGCCAGGTGGTGTGGACAGCACCCCATGCTGAAGCCAAAGCGTTACAAGCACTAGACGAAGATCAGTTTCTCGCTAAGCTGGAATACTACACTGGTGGTCTGTTGGGTCGCTTGGAGTTGGAATGCGATCGCTATTTGTTTCCAGTGCAATTGATGCAGAGCGATCGCTATATTCAGTCACGATTGGCACTAATTGGTGATGCTGCCCATTGTTGCCATCCTGTCGGTGGTCAAGGACTAAACCTTGGGATTCGCGATGCTGCTGCCCTTGCCCAAGTCTTGACTGAGGCACACCAAGCAGGGGAAGATATTGGAGCCATAGAGGTTCTTAAGCGCTATGAAAACTGGCGCAAGCAAGAGAATCTAGTCATCTTAGGGTTTACCGATACCCTGGATCGGATCTTTTCCAACAACTGGTTACCAATAGTCGGGATACGCCGTCTCGGGTTATGGATGCTGCGCCGGATTCGTCCAGTGAAGATTTATGCCTTGAAGTTGATGACTGGTTTAAGGGGAAATATTCCTCAAGTTGCTCAACACTAGAGCAGTGGCTCTCGCACTCAATTGCTGCTAGAGAGCGCTGCGATCAGAATTCTGGTTAAGGGTTCTAAATCGGTTGGTACCCGGTAGAGAGTCAATATTTGGGTGATTAATTTGTGTTGACGGTGCAGAATACCAAACTGCCAGATTGTTCCAGTTGAAACCGCTCCAAATAGCTGTGGCTGTTGCTCAACCGATGGGCATTTCTCCCACTGATCGAGGGCAATCAGTTCCACTGCCATCTGAGTGAAACCATTGGTAAGATCCTCTTGCTTTGCCTCAACTACTAACAGATTAGTCGTTGTCCTGAGCAAATAGTCCAACGCGCCTTGAAGCTGATTGCTGACCTTGATTGAATACTCAATTCGCAACTGCGCCCTTGTGTAGTGAATCAAATCTGCCATCACAGGTGCAATTAACATCTCCCGCCGGGATTGTTCGTTGGTGAGATCGAGGTAAGGTAAGATTTCTTCGAGGCGTGATTGGCGCTCCTGCAATCGATCTAAGTCACCCTGATATTGCCGCAAATCCAATAAGGTACGTTCTAGTGAATAGCCATATTCTGCCAAGAGTTCATCCGTCGGAGTTTTCAGTTTGGCTATTTCACTGAAGCTATAAGAACGGTTGGGGTCGAGCAGAGGCATAGGATGGAAACCAGAAATCAGCGATTAAGGGGAAATATTCCTCAAGTGGCTATACAATAAAGCATCGCTTAAGTCAATAGAACACTTCTTTCTAGTTTGGCTTACCTCGTCAAGCCAGTAAGACCTCGACAAAAATGTTTAGTTTCGTATAGCGTTGTCGAGGATTTATTTTTTGTGTGTTAACTGACTCGATATTTTGAGCCATAAACGTCTCGATCCGGAACAAGTTTATTGATAGTTTATGATTATAAATTATAAGTATAACACAGATAGAATGTTTTTTTCGTTAATCGTCAGATAAAATTTCAACAATCTTGACACTAACTACCCGCCACACCCCTCACCCCATTACCAGTCGATATCTGTTATGGTATTGGTCTCAAAACTATTCATTGTAACTACCTAGACAGAGAAAAATATGGAAATTCGAGGAACCGATACACCACGGTTAGACTGGACTGGTGATGCTCTAGCCATTGGGTTATTTGAGGATGCTGTAGAGCTGACTGGTGATTTAGCCGAGTTGGATCAGAAACTGGCTGGTACGATCACAGAATTGATCGAGGAAACAGAATTTAAGGGTAGCGCTAATAGTTCTGCTGTCACCCGTGTGGGATCCGCTAGCCCAATCCGTAAAATTATATTGTTAGGATTGGGTAAAGCAGATGACCTGAAGTTAGATACACTGCGCCGTGGGAGTGCCACAATTGCCCGGACTGCGAAACAGCAAAAGATTACAACTCTTGGAATTAGCCTACCCGTGGTTAATGATGACCCCACAGCAACGGCCCAAGGGATCACTGAGGGGATAATCCTGGCACTACACCAAGACAATCGCTTTAAGTCGGAATCCGAGGATAAGGGCGCAAAGCTGGAACAGATTGATTTACTGGGATTGGCTGGGCAAGAAGCAGGGATTGATAAGGCTCAGAAAATCTGTGAAGGTGTAATTTTGGCACGAGAGTTGGTGGCAGCACCAGCTAATGAGGTGACACCAATTAGTTTGGCTAAGACAGCAGAGGAGCTGGCCTCAGAGTATGGTTTTTCCCTGGAAATCTTGGACAGGGAAGCCTGTGAAGAACTGGGAATGGGTGCTTTCCTAGGGGTTGCCAAAGCTTCAGATCTGCCCCCCAAGTTTATTCATATTACCTACAAACCTGATGGCACGCCAAAACGCAAATTAGCGATTGTGGGTAAGGGGTTAACCTTTGACTCCGGTGGCTTGAATCTTAAAGGTGCTGGTAGTGGCATCGAGACTATGAAAATCGATATGGGGGGTGCGGCGGCTACCTTGGGGACTGCTAAGGCAATTGGCCAGTTAAAGCCAGATGTCGAAGTTCACTTTATCAGTGCGGCCACGGAGAATATGATTAGTGGTCATGCTATGCACCCAGGGGATATTCTTACTGCTTCTAATGGTAAGACGATTGAAGTCAATAATACGGATGCGGAAGGAAGACTGACCCTAGCAGATGCTTTAGTGTTTGCGGAAAAATTAGAGGTGGATGCGATCGCAGATTTAGCGACCTTGACTGGTGCCTGTGTTGTAGCATTGGGAAATGATATTGCTGGTTTATGGACAACCGATGAAACCATAGCGCAACAGTTTAAAGAGGCAGCAGAAGCCGCTGGTGAAAAACTCTGGCAGATGCCTATGGAAGAGAAGTACTTTGAGGGATTAAAGTCTCAAATTGCTGATTTCAAAAATACTGGGCCCCGTGCAGCTGGTTCGATTACAGCAGCGTTGTTCTTGAAGCAATTTGTTAAGGAAACGCCTTGGGTACATATCGATATTGCTGGAACAGTTTGGACTGAGAAAGAAAATGGTTGTAATAATTCTGGTGCGACTGGCTTTCCAGTTCGTACTTTGGTGAATTGGGTATTGAGTGAGACTTAGAGTAATCGGTAATCGGTAATGAGTAATCGGTAACTGATCCAACTATACTTAAGATCATTACTTAAGATCATTAAGATCATTCCTTAGTTTAGCAATCCCATAGTAAGGCACGGCGGAAATAAAGATACTTTTCAAAGCGATGCAGCGCGGTCTTGGGGGTTTCCCCCATGAGCGACTGCCATAATTTTGAATTTTAAATTCCGCCCAGCATTACTAGCTATGGGTTTTCAAAAGAAGCAATTGGCTAAAGTACATAATTTATTAGTTTTAGGGAATAGGGAATAGTAAAAAACTTCTTTGTACCTCATAAGTATGGACAACACTATTATAAATCGAACTGAGGTATTACCAAATTTTGATTTGAGCTTTTTTTACATAAACAAACTGGGATCAACTTGAAAAAAAACTCCCAAGGTTTTGGCTTGATATTTGCTAATTTCTCGCTTCCCATTAACGATGTCATCAACGGTTTTTTGAGAGCCAATAATTCCCACTAAATCCGCAGGTTTTATGTCTTTTTGATCCATTAAAAAAAGTAACATAGACTGAGGCTCAGATCTAATCCCTGGGGAGTAATAGTCTTGTTCAAATTTTTCAATTAATGTAATCAGCAATTCATAAATTTCATCTTCTTCTGGTGTTCGTTTAGGTCGGTGCATCAACTCTTCTACAAAAGCTAAAGCTTTTTCATTCTCTTCTTCTGTTTTAATCATTTTAGGTTGATATTTTACTAACAGTTTTTTGTATGGCTTTTGATTAAAAGTAAGGGTCATTCTTCCAGTTATTATAGTCGTATTCTGCGTGATTCAGAATATACTTGATGTAAATTAAATGCTTTTCATAATCTATACTTACAATTAAGCGGTACTTATTCCCCTTAATATTAAAAACTGTAAAATTTCCTACTGCTTCAGCTTTTCTAAAAACCGATTGTACCTCAACTAAGTTAGACCAAGTAGCCTGATTGGCAATCTTATACCAGTTATCGAGAGCATCATGGCAATCAGCGTGTTTTTCACTAAATTCCCGCAAACGTCGATAGCTGATCACATGCATTTGATATCCTCTTTGGTGCCCTGAACCTAGACACAACTCTGATTTCCTGTCTTGATGCAATAGCGAGTGGGGGAAACCCCCAAGACCGCGCTGCATCGCTTTATTTTGAAACCAAAGGGAATAGAGCTATTCCAAGTTATGTTCACTAACCATTACAACGGTTGCTTAATCTGATTGCCTTGAATGGGACTGGTCTTGAACTGGGGGAATAAAAATGATTGATAACGCCCAAATTTATTTAACCTGGGAAATCCATATTATCTGGTCTTAAATGCTTCTATGGTGTTGTGCAGTGGTTTAATCACATCCTGATTTACCTGAGAGTGAAATGCTTTTTGGGGCTTGAAGCTCGAAGACAGATAAAATTATTATTCTTAAGGGCACAGTAGTTCTTACTTTGAATACCAACCAATGATCAGGATATCACAATAATGGTCATGGTCACACAGAACGTAGTGCGATCGCGTAGCGTGACCGTAGGTCAATCGCATTTTGGGAAGTCTGTAGTCTGTAGGATGGGCATTGCCTGGGCAAATCCGGGACTTATCACCATCAGCTAACCGTAAGTGATAGGTTAAAACAGAAGCCATCATTCTCCCGATTGACACTTGAAACCCCACTCTAGTTACTGGCAACTGCGACCTTACCTTCGTTCCCAAGGCTTAACTCTGGCCCAGACATTGGTTTCTACATTAGTATTCACCGTCTGCTGGCCCCTACTCCTTTGGCTATCTGAGCCCTTTTTTGATGTGGTCGGACAGGGAAAACTGGTCAGGAGTCTTCAGCTAGCTGGGTTAGCTGCTGTTGTGTTTCTGACCCAGAAAATAGCGCAGTACTGTTTATATACCCTATCAGCAAAAGCTTCACTACAGATTGCCCTCCATTTACGCCAAAACGTTTTTAACCATTTGCAGCGCCTCAGTATTGGTTACTTTGAAGCTGCTAGAACTGGTGACCTTACCTACCGACTCACGGAAGACCTCGATCGGATTGGGGAGGTGATTTACAAAATTGTTCGTGATTTTATTCCTTGTGTCTTGCAACTGATTGTAGTACTAACTGCTGTCATCTATATTAATCCAGAACTGACCCTAGCCATAGTAATTATTGCACCATTGATGGGCTTGTTGATTGGTTGGTTTGGGGAACAGATCCGTAAATTCTCCCATCGCAGCCAAAATCGGATATCGGATTTGTCCGCAATGCTGACGGAAGTGTTTAGCGGGATTCGCTTAATCCAAGCTTTTGCCGCAGAAGACTATACCCTGGAAAAATTTAGTCAAGAAGCAGAAAACAACCGCAAAGCCAAGTATGCTGCTGAACGCCTCAGAGCAATTCAGTTTCCAATAGTTGGTTTTCTCGAAGCCTTGTGCTTCTTGTTACTATTATTGTTGGGAGCATGGCAAATTGCTGAGGGTAACCTCACGGCTTCCAAGTTTGTCAGTTACGGTATCGGTGTTGCCATGTTGATTGATCCGATCAATATCTTAACCCAAAACTATAATGAGTTCAAACAGGGAGAAGCATCGATAGACCGCATCTTTGAACTATTTGCCCTTGAGCCAACGGTAATTGAAAAGCCAAGCGCTATAGTTTTCCCCCCAGCAACGGGTAGGGTGGAATACTGTAATGTCAGCTTTGGTTATCAACCTGGTGAGCCTGTACTGAGAAATTTGAATTTAGAAATTGCTGCGGGAGAGGCGATCGCATTAGTAGGCGCTTCGGGTGCTGGTAAAACTACTTTGGTTAATCTCCTGCCTCGCTTCTATGACCCGCAAGCTGGAGAAATCCTGATTGATGGGATCAATATCCAAGATATTACCCTCAATAGTCTACGGCGTCAGATTGGCATTGTTCCCCAGGATACCACTCTCTTCTCAGGTACTATTGCTCAGAACATTGCCTTTGGTCAGTTAAAACCTGACTTTAAAGCTGTTCAGGAAGCGGCTAAGATTGCCAATGCTCACCAATTCATTATTAAACTATCCCAAGGATATCACACTTGGGTAGGGGAGAGGGGAATTAATTTATCGGGAGGGCAACGACAACGGATTGCGATCGCACGAGCGGTACTGCTCGATCCTAGAATCTTGATTCTCGATGAAGCCACCTCCGCTTTAGACTCAGAATCAGAAGCCTTGGTACAAGAAGCCTTAGAACGGATTATGAAAGACCGCACTGTTTTTATTATTGCTCACCGATTAGCAACAGTGCGCCGTGCTGACCGGATTCTGGTAGTAGAACAAGGACGAATTGTTGAATCCGGAAACCATGAGGGACTGTTAGATAAAGGTGGTCGTTATGCTCGGTTTTATGCTCAGCAATTTAATTGATCTAGTCAAGGGAATAGGGAACAGGGAATCGGGAATCGGGAATCGGGAATCGGGAATCGGGAATCGGGAATCGGGAATCGGGAATCGGGAATCGGGAATCGGGAATCGGGAATCGGGAATCGGGAATCGGGAATCGGGAATC